>NZ_JAALDX010000542.1:43778-68868 GCF_014145095.1 Dietzia sp. SLG310A2-38A2
GAACAGTCGCTCGTACACCTGACTGTCGTCGAGGTTGGCGACATCGTCCCACGTCACCTCGTGCGCATCGGCGGCCTCCAACACCGCGGTGACGCTCTTGCGGGACATGCCCTGCGAGGCCGCGATCGCCCTACCGGACAGGCCCTCGCTGCGAAGCTGCAGCACAAGCTTCGCTCTAATCTTCCGTACCATCACCAAGTGCTCCTTCCGCCACGTGCCCTATACACATGGCGGAAGGAGCCTAGAGTCGGTGGCCCCCACGCAAGCCGCTACTGGCCCCCAAGCGCAATACTCGCGCAAACAGTCGGTGGCCCCCAGAGGCAATAGCCCTGGCCCCCAGTGAGACGAATATTCACTGGCGATCGACCGCACCAGCGTTTCCGCCGTGGCCAAGGCCCTCGGGCTGGGCTGGGACCTGGTCAACGACCTGGCACTTTCGAAGATCCGCACGATTGTTTACGACCAGCCCGGCCACCTCGAGGGCGTCCGCGTCCTCGGGGTGGACGAGCACAAGTGGAAGCACGTCCGGGGCGATGGCAGCAGCTCGTTCGTGACCGTGCTGGTCGACCTCACCCCGGTGGTCGATGGCACCGGCCCGGCCCGCCTGCTGGACATGGTCCAGGGCCGCTCGGCGAAAGTCATGACCGACTGGCTCGACGCCCGTGACCAGGCGTTCCGTGACCGGATCAAGGTCGTCACCATGGACGGGTTCGCCGGCTATCACTCGGCCGCCGCCAAGGCTGTGCCTGCGGCGCGGACGGTCATGGACCCGTTCCACGTCGTGCACCTAGCCGCAGACAAGCTCACCGTGTGCCGTCAGCGGGTTCAACAGGCCACCACCGGGCACCGGGGCCGCTCCGGCGATCCGCTGTACGGCATCCGCAGAACCTTGAACACCAGGGCGGAACTGCTCACCGACAAGCAGAAAATCCGCCTGTGGCGGGCATTCGTCGCCAACGATGCGCACGCCGCCGTGGAGATCACTTACTGCGTCTACCAGCGACTGATCGACGCCTATGAGAACTCCGGCAAGCGCGAGGGCAAGATCGCGATGTATAAGCTGCTGCGCTCGATCCGCTCCGGCGTACCCACCGAGCTGCCGGAGCTCGCACAACTCGGCCGATCGCTCTGGAGGCGCCACGCCGAAATCCTGGCCTACTTCGACATCGGCGCCTCCAACGGCCCCGTCGAGGCCATCAACGGACGTCTCGAGCACTTGCGCGGGATCGCCCTGGGCTTCCGGAACCTCGGTCACTACATCCTGCGATCACTCATCCACTCCGGTGGGCTCCAGGCTCGAATCAACGCACTCTAAATCCGGAAGGGCCCCTTCACCTTGTACGTCACGGGTGGATGCTTGAGCTTCACGCCGATTGCGTTGAGAAGCCAGGAATAGTCGGGACAGATTACCTCCGACTCGTCGACCGGGCCGACTCCGGCCGCCGCGAGACCGTGATTGAGGCCCGCCAACCAGCTGCGTTGGGGATCGCCTTCGCCGACGCCGTGCAGATAAACGATCTTCTTGGACAAAGTGGTTATCCATTCTTGGGATTCGAGCACTGTGAGCTTCGAGGCATCGGCCGTCTAGAACAGTGGTGCGGATTGATCAGAAGTAAAGCTAGCGAGGAGCTACGACAAATGAACGGACATCACACGTTGATGCGGCTTCACGCAGACGGCCCTTCTTCGGCCGTCGCGACCGACCATGCCAAACGGAGTCGGTCCGTCATGCCGGCGGTCAGACGCTTCATCCCGAATTTCTCGAGTACGGCTCGAAACCGGTCCTCCTCGGACTCCGTGCCGTCGAAGCCAGCCCCGACCATCACGTTGGCGATCTCCACGAGTGGAAGGTCTGTCAAAGGCCGGCCGGTATCGAGCCGATAGGTGTCGAGCGTCGCTGGGGTGACGCCTTCGGGCCACACGAAAGGCTCGTTGTGTGACGTGTGAAGCCACTCCTTCGGCAGGTCGGCGAGAAGGACGTCCCGCATTTTTTGGGACACGCGCCGGACATCGAAGCACGTACCGACCCTCCGCGCGAGCTCCTCGGGAGTCATGGGTGCCTCTGCTGCCACCACGTGGCTAAGCCGTTCCAAGACTAGCGCTCGCACATCTGGGGAAACGGGCGCAGCCACGTCGTCCTTTGTTCCAAGCTCAGGGTCGGCAACAGGAGTGAATCGGACTTCGCGTACCTGACCGCTCCGAACGAGGACAGCCCGGTCGCCATCACGGGCGACTTCCTCAGCGGTGGTGACGAGTCCCTTACTGTCGGCGAGTGGGGTCGCCTGAGACGGAGTTTCTTCATGAAGAGGTGGAACCGCAAACTCTGACCGGGTGACCTCGTCCACGTACTGCTCAACCGCGATGTCATCCGCCTCCGCCCACTCAAGGTGTTCGACGGTCACTGGAACTTGATCATCCGCTGCAGCGTCAACGTCGGCCGCTTCCGCTGCGAGACGAGCGGCGGTCCGTCGCCTCTCCTCGGCCAGCCGCTCCTCCATCTGACGGCGAGATTCCGCAAGAACAAGGTCACGTTCCTGCAGATCCTGGTGTCCTTGCCGGACAGAGTTAATGATCTTGTTCACGACCTGGTCCGGCCGCGAATGCCACTCCGGCAACCAGACACGGACCACGGAACCCCACCGCATCATGTTGCCGAGGAGGCCCGGGGTCATCTCTCTGTCGGACACTGTGGGCATCGCGGCCCACCGGTCGCTATCGAGCAGGACGGCGCATTCCCAGCGGCTTTCCCCGGGATGGCGCACCGCGAGGTCAACAGTGAACTCGGAGAGACCGTACTCGGTGGTCACGTCGAACCCGCTGTCCCGCAGGCGTTGGGCGAGGTCATCGCGGATGGAGTTCTTGATACGCGCCGCGGCACCACCGTCGACTGTGTCGATAAGCGCGGATTCGAGGTAGCCGCGGAGATCCGCCAGCCCCTTCGAGTTAGTACGTGCGAGGTCAATGTCGGCTGCATCGAATGAGGAGAAGACCACGACTTTTCGGCGCGCTCGGGTAATCGCAACGTTCAGGCGTTTCTCGCCACCGGCCCGGCTCAGTGGTCCGAAGTTGAGCGGGAGTCGTTCGCTCGCGGTCTTCGCGGAAAATGCGGTGGAAAACAGGATCACATCCCGCTCGTCACCCTGGACGTTCTCCAGGTTCTTGACGAACAGGGGGTCCTCCTCATCGTCGAGTCGGGCTCGGATGAGCGGATCGTCACTTCTTTCGAGCGCGTCGAGGATCAAATCGCGTTGTGGGACGTTGAACGTCACGACGCCGATCGACTGTCCGCCACGGGCCGGGTCGTTGACTCGTGCGGCGATGTCGTCGACGATCGCCTCGGCTTCGACCGGGTTGGTTCGAAGCTGAGGTGTGATGCCGTGCCGGTACTCGGGCGCTCCGCCGTTCTTCCATTCCCTGGGGATTGACCGGTGGAAGTGCCCCGGGACACGTTGGAGGTCGACTCCCGCGTCCGGTTCTCCGCCGGGGGACGGAAGACTAGACAGGTTTCCCTCGTAGTACTGGTTGTTTGAGAACGCGATCAGCCGTTCGTCCTGTGAACGGTAGTGCCAGGAAAGCCACAAGCGCGGAAGCCCCGACTCGACGCATTCGGTGAGGATGCTCTCGAGGTCGGTGGGGACCACCTCGTCCTCCGTGTCGAGGTCAAAGTCGTCGTCAGCCCCGGAGGTCGAGGAGCCGAACTTGGTGGGTGGCATCTGCTGGCTGTCGCCTACGATCACCGCGGACTTGGCCCGGCCCAGAGCGCCGACCGCCTGATCTACGGTGACCTGCGACGCCTCATCAAAGATCACCATGTCGAACAGTGGGCCTTCGGCCGGGACAAAGTTCGCCAGCGACGCTGGCGAGACGAAGAGGCACGGCGTGATCGCTGTGATCGTCGAACCATAGCGTTCCATCAACCGTCTGAAGGTCAGTCCACCGCGTTTGCTGTTGAGCTGGCGAGATAGCTCACCGACCTCGCCAGTGAGCCGGTCTGCGCGGAATGGTCGCTGGTCGAGCAGGCGGGCAGCCAACGCGTTGGGCGCTTCTTGGCGGAGTCGGGCCGACGCCCGGCCAAATTCTTCGACGTCGCCGTCCCTGCGCACAGCGTCGAAGTCGGACAGACCGAACGCGGTGGAGCGTTCCTCGATTGACGCAGTGGCGAGTCCTCGGCGGAGTGCGACCGTGGTCTCGACGGGCTCGATCTCCCCGGACAACAAGGCAGACGCGGCCGCATCCAATCCCACGCGGTTCAACGGTATTAACGAGGCGATCAGCCCCGCCGACCGTCGGACGATCCCGCCACCGTTTCCCGAAAGCTGCTCCGTCCACCTGGGCAGGATCTCGATGAGTCTGGTAAGCCACGGCTGACCGTCCCGCCAGCGATCCAGGCGGTCACGAGTGACGTCGAGTGCCGCACAAAGAGTCGCCCACGCGGCGTCGAATTCGCGGATGGCGGGAACATCCGAGTGAGTGACACCGTGATCCGCGATCATCGACCGGAACTGTTGGTGCTCGCGGGCGAAGTGGGCTTGAGCCTCGATCGAGTCCGCGATCGATGCCACGACAGCCGCTTCTTTCAGCATGTCCGTCGGTAGAGAGTCGTCGAGGCAGGTGCGCCCGAAGTGACGGCTTCCTGAGAGCACAGTGTTGAGTCGCTCGTCGAGGGCGTTCATCTCCTGCCGTGCGCGGGTGACGTCGGCGGCGAGAGCTCCGAATCTCTCGGGGGCTATCGCCGCCGGATCGGAGACGAGCTGCGCGGCCGCCTCGTCGAACGCTGCCCGTCGCTTTTTCTTGCCGAACATCTTGTCGTCGATCGCTCCGGCGAGCTGGGCGGCAGAATCGAAATCGCCGGAGACGAGCGCGATGTCGGGGACCACTGTGCGGACCGGCGCGATCCGCTGCCGGAACGAGTGGATGGCGGCAGCCAGTTCTTGAAAGCGGTTCGCCATCTCCCGGCTCGGTCCAGCGTCGAGGTCCCGCGCCGGCACCTCACCGTGTGCGTGGAGTTCTTCCAAGTGATTCACCAGCGGGGTCAGAAACGCTGTTGGCGCAACCGTGTCGACCGTGGCGGATTCGACCTCGACCGCGTCTCGCACAGCCGGCGGAAGTCCGTCAAGGGCGGTGCGAAAGCGGGAAACCGCGGCGATCAGCTCTTCGTCCGTGGCAGCCGTGGCGCCGGGGCCGATGAGATCCCATTCGGGATTGGCGCCCGGGGGAGTACTGCGTGCAATCCTCTCGAAATCCCGGAGTGCGTCTTCAAGGAGCAATTCGTCGATCTCAGGCGAGGTGACCGACTTGGCATCAATGGGAAGTATCTGTCCCGGACCGCACTCGTCCAGCGTTGTGACGGCCGACCAGAGCGAGTACCCGGCGGGGTTGGTGGAATGAATCTTGTCCGGGTACTCCCGAAGCGGGTCGAGACGAGCCCGGTACCGGTCGACGACAGTTCGCCACGTCCGGTCGTCGTATGCGACCTTCAGGTCGATAGACGCTTTGAGCTGGTTCCGGATACTCGTCGGTTTCTGGTCGACACCGTGGAGGTCCAGCGCGAAGTCTGCCAGTCCGACTTTCTCCAATCGCCCCTTGACCACGTCCAGTGCCGCCTGCTTCTCCGCGACGAACAGAATCGTGCGGCCCTGTAGGAGGCTATGGGCGATGAGGTTGGTGATAGTCTGCGACTTGCCCGTGCCAGGTGGACCCTCCAGGACAAAGCTGCGGCCCTGCCCGGCAGCGACGATCGCTCGCATCTGGGCGCCGTCGGCTGCAATAGGCAGGGTCAGCTGGTGTTCGGGGACGTCGAAGTCGCGGAGATCCTCGGCGCCCGCAGGGTCGACGAAGCTAGAGCCGGACTTCTCAACTAAGTGGCGGAAGACCGGAGACCGGCCGAATGATTCCCATTGTTCCTCAAGATCTCGCCACATGCCGTAGGTCGAGAACTTACAGATGCCCACAAATGCGGTCTCTCGAATCTCGTATGGGAGCGAGTGGGCAGTCAGACTGCGACTGATCTCCTCCAGCGCCCGTGTGATGTCCAGGCCACTGTCGTCGAGTGGGGGCTCATTGAGCGACGGGATCACCACGTCGTGCTTGTTGCGGAGCCACTCCACAAGGCAGTAGTTGGGAGTCGCTTGTGTAGAGGTATCGATAGAAATCGCGAACCTAGAGTTGCCCGTTCCGCCGGTGATCTTCACGGGGATGAGAAAGAGCGGAGCCTGAGCTGGGTTTCCAGTAGACCCCAGAATCTCCATGCTGCCGAGCGTGAGGTATAGGTTTGAGCTTCCGGTCTCCTCGAACAGGGTGCGCACGCTGCGAACTAAGCTCCGAAGCCTCGTCTTGTAGGACTTCTCCGTGATGTCCGCGTGGACCCGCTGTCCGGAGACGAGTTCATCGAGAAGTTGGTCGTGGGGTAGGTCGAGGACACTGGTAACGCCCTGGAGTTGACGCAGGTCGCTCACCGCGTCCTTACCCAGCAAGCTCACGGACCTCCCGTTGTGGATCTGGTCGTCCAACTCGGCCAGGCCGTCCCTGGGCAGGACGAGTTCCATCACCTCTGCGTTGGACTTGATGTTGAGAAGGCGGTTCCGCAGCGTCAGGTCCAGCAGAGACTGCTTCCAGTTCTGCACACGCCGGGGTGAATTGTCGGCTCGGAGGGCCCGGCTGACCTCCGAGTCATCGGCCGCGCCGAGCGAAGGAAGTGCCCAGTCGCCATCCGCGGTGGGTGCGTTCGGATCCACGGAGTTGTCGGGGTTCTCGTCGGACGCCGAGTCTGTAGGAATGGGGCGCATGCCGTCCCGACGACTAGCGGCGATGTCGATCAAGCCACGAATCTGGGTGCCAGCGAGAATCTCCCGCCCACGCGTATTTGCGGCCGCGAAGCTTGCCGTGTCGTAGAAGACTGCGTCGACGGGAAGCAGGACGCTGGAGGTCACGAGGTTGCGGATGGCCCCCTCCTCGAGCACTACGGGTGTTGGGGAGTTCTGCTCCACCAGCATGATGCCGGTGACTGCGTGACCATTGACGATCCCCACGACGGGATTGAGTCCCGCAGCCTCGCATACGGCGCTATACGTGACCGCCAGATCGATACACGTTCCGAACTTCGTGCTCAGGACTTCGCTGGTCGAGCGGATCCGCTGGCCGGTGTTCTCGAATGACGCGGGCGGGTTTATGTACCGGATGCCTTCGGCCTTGAGCGCCTCGAAGACGGCCAGGGCGATGGTCGCGGCACGAGTGGACCCCGCCTGATAACCCTGGAGTGACGCGTCGCCGGTGCGTTCCTTGAGGAGCTGTGATGCGGTTGAGAGGACGCGTCTGACCTCGGGTGCGTTTGGCTGGATGAACGCGGATAGTGACTCGAAGAACGCGGGGGAGTTGAACCACTCGTTCTCAGCGAGGATCCGAAACTCCGGCTGAAGCTCGGTGACCTCCTCGAGGTCCACCGGTCGGCCGATCCGTTCAGCCTCTTGCGAGAGGTCGTCTGGATTGATCGTGTCGGCGCCCACCTTCGGGTCGCCATGGAGTATGAGTTCGAAATGGGCAGGGTAACTCTCGGTACGTCCCACAACTTCTGCCAGGTGGGGGCGAACGAGCGCGCGCTCCGGCGAATAGAACCGGGATCGAGGCTCGATGGACGGAATAGAGATCGTCGCGCTCTGGGCAAGTTCTTTGCCGTCCGTCGACGTCAACGTCGCACTCACGGAAACCGCAGTCGTGCGGTCGTAGGCGCTCCTGTTTACGGCCTCGACTTCGTAGATCACCGGTATGGAGTTATGGGCGAGCGCGTAGTTGGTGGCGGGGAAATGGCGCACCGTCACTTCAAGTGCGCCCATGCGCAGGACCGACTCGGCGAAGATTGATGTAGTGCTCAAGGGGACTCCTGTACGAGCGAAGAACTCGCTCTCAATGAGGGCAATCTTATTGTGGTGCAATACTCACATACTGGTCAGACATCTGGCCGAGCGAGGGCGAATCTCTTGCTAGCCGCCATGAAGTGGAGTGGCGCTAAACCTCCCTGCCCCTATCCCGCTGATCCTCTATAGCGGTTCCCCCGTGCTCGGTCGGCCGGTCGGGGGCAGCCTCGATACGAAAGCGGGCAGTTCTCAAACCTCGTGCGATCTCGTCGTCGGGAGGGGCCCGTGCGCACCCTCACCATAGTGGCGATGTAGGTTATCCTCACCTAACCTAACGAGCGGCCTACGGCCGACACCGTGTACATCACCACTCCGGGAGGCCCCATCCCCATGCGCACGTCACTATCCCGCCCGGCTGGGTCACGAAGAATTGTCTCGCCCAGAGCAGTGTCTCTCGCGACCGCCTCACTCGCAGCGGCACTGGTCCTGGCAGGCTGCTCCTCCGACGCTCAGGAGTCGGAAGCGGCCGGCGGCTCGGAGATGACGCGCAGCGTCGAACACGCGCGGGGGACTGCCGAGGTGCCGGAGGCGCCGCAGCGCGTGGTGGTCCTGGAGCCCGTCGAGCTGGACACGGCCGTCGCGCTGGGCGTGACGCCGGTCGGCGCGGCGGTGGCCAGCAACGTCGCCGGCGTGCCCGAGTACCTGGGCGTTGACGGCGTGCAGCCGGTGGGCACGGTGCCGGAGCCGGACCTCGAGGCCATCGCCGAGCTGCAGCCCGACCTGATCCTGGGCACCGACTCGCGGCACTCGAAGCTGTACGAGCAGCTGAACTCCATCGCCCCCACCGTGTTCATGGAGACGCAGGCCGACCCGTGGCAGGAGAACGTGCTCCTGATCGCCGAGGCCCTGGGCAAGACCGACGAGGCCCAAGAGCTGCTGGACGGCTTCAACGACCGTTGCGAGGAGATCAAGGACGAGTTCTCCGTGGAGGGGACCACCGCCAACATGGTCCGCCCACGCGATGAGACCACACTCAGCCTCTACGGCCCCGTCTCGTTCGCGGGCGGTGCCCTGGAGTGCGTGGGCTTCACCATCCCCGAGCAGAATTGGGAGGACGGCCTGCAGGCGGACATCTCGCCGGAGAACATCCTCCGGGCTAAGGCCGACCACGTGTTCGTCACCACCTCCGACGTGACCGACGAGTCCACGATGCCCGACGCCATCACGCAGAACAGCGCCGAGTTCCCCTCGGTCACGCTCGTGGACACCAGCTATTGGGTCTCCGGCGTCGGCCCCCGGGGCGGCGAGCTGGTGCTCGATGACATCGAAGAGTTCCTCCGATCGCAGCAGTGACCACCGCTACCACCCATTCCGATCCCCGTCCCGCGCCCCAGGGCGACGGGACGGGGACCTCGGCGTCGGAGAAGGCGCCGCACCACGAGCCCGCCACGACGGGCCGGCGAGTCCGCATCATCCTGGGGCTGGTCGGCCTCGTCCTGCTTCTGGCCCTCTCGGTGGCGCTCTCAGTCATGGTGGGCTCCAACACGCTCCCGCCGGGCGTCGTCTGGGACGTACTGCAGGGCGGCGGCTCGCCCGAGGCGCGGTTCGTGGTTCAAGACCTGCGCATCCCGCGCACCGTCACCGGCGTGATCGCCGGCGTCGCCCTGGGCGCGGCGGGCGCACTCATTCAGGCGTTCACCCGCAACCCGCTCGCCGATCCCGGCATCCTCGGCGTCAACGCCGGCGCGGCCTTTGCCATCGCCGTGGGCGTGGGCTTCTTCGGGCTCAGCGACTCCTCGCAGTTCGTGTGGCCCGCATTCCTGGGCGCGCTCGTGGTGACAGTGGCCGTGTACCTCATCGGCTCCTCCGGTCGCGGCAACGCCGACCCCATCCGCCTGACCCTGGCCGGGGTCGCGCTGGGGGCGGTGTTCTCCGGCATGACCACCGGCCTCACGCTGAGCAACCCCGACGCCTTCGAGCACATGCGCTCCTGGAACGCCGGCTCGCTCCTCGGCCGCGGGTTCGACGTGCTGGTGCCACTCCTGCCGTTCATCGGTGTGGCCGTGATCCTGGCCCTGGTGCTCACTCCCGGACTCAACGCGCTGGCGCTAGGAGAGGACGTGGCCCGCGCGCAGGGCGCCAACATTTTGGGTATCCGCATCGGGGTGATCGTCGCCGTGACCATGCTCGCGGGCACCGCCACCGCGCTCGCCGGACCCATCTCCTTTATCGGCCTCATGGTCCCGCACGTCGCCCGCTGGATCTTCGGCGTCGACCAACGCGTGATCCTCACGATCTCCATGCTCCTGGCTCCGGTGATCGTCCTGCTCTCCGACGTCCTCGGCCGCGTGCTGATCGCCCCTGCCGAGATCCCCGTCGGGATCGTCACCGCTTTCGTCGGCGCTCCCGTCCTGATCATCCTGGCCCGCCGGCGGAAGGCGAGCAGCCTGTCATGACAACCCCGATCGACTCTGCTCGAATCGACGCTCGGACCGACACCGCTCGGAACAGCACCATTCGGACCGGCACCGCCCCGATCACCACCACCCCGATCGACCTCGGCTACCGGCGCCGGGTCCTGCGCGTGGGACGGCTCGAACTGCCGGTCCGGGCACGGAGCATCGGCGTGGCGGTGGGCGTGGTCCTCGTCGTCGTCGTCCTGGGGGTCCTGTCCCTCGGGCTCGGCACCTACACGCTCGGCCCCGGCCGGGTCCTGGAGGTGTTCTTCGGCGGTGGGGGAGCGCTGGACCGCACGGTCGTACTGGAGTGGCGGCTGCCGCGCACGCTCGCCGCGATCGCTCTGGGCGGATTCCTGGGGATCTCCGGTGCGCTCTTCCAGACCGTCACCCGCAACCCGCTCGCCAGCCCGGACCTCCTCGGGTTGTCCAACGGTGCGTTCACCGGAATGCTGCTGACCCTCGTGCTCACCTCGGCGGGGTGGCCGCTCGTGACCGCCGGCGCGGTTGTCGGCGGGCTCGCCACCGCGGCCGTGATCTGGGGACTGGCCCACCGCGGCGGGGTCCAGGGATTCCGCCTCATCGTGATCGGCATCGGCGTGGCCGCGATCCTCGCCTCCGCCAACACCTGGATGCTGCTGCAGATCGGGCTCGAGACCGCCATGTTCGCCACCGCCTGGGGGGTCGGCACTCTCAACGGCGTCACCGCGGTGCCGGTCGCCGGAGCCGTGGCCTGCGGAATCCCGCTGCTGCTCGTGCTGGTAGCCCTCACGCCGCGCCTGCGACAGTTGGACCTGGGCGACGACGTGGCCACCGCCACCGGCGCCCGACCCGCCCTCGTGCGCACCCTCGCGCTGCTGATCGCGGTCCTGCTGGTCTCCGTGGCCACCGCGGTGATCGGCCCCGTCGCGTTTGTCGCACTCGCCGCCCCGCAGGTGGCCAAGCGCCTGGCCCGCACGCCGTACCTCTCGCTCACCCTCTCCGCACTCGTCGGGGCGCTGCTCCTGCTGGCCTCGGACCTCATCGCGCAGCACGTGCTGCCGGTGGGGTTGCCGGTCGGCGTGGTGACCGTCTCCGTGGGAGGGCTGTACCTCGTCGTGATGATCATCAAGGAGATTCGCCGCCGTGCCTGACCAGACCGCTTCCACCTCCCGGCTCCTCGCGCAGGACGTGACGCTGGGATACGACGCCGACCCCGTGATCACCGGCCTCTCCGCAGAAATCCCGGCCGGCTCGTTCACCGTGGTCATCGGCCCCAATGCGTGCGGCAAGTCCACCCTGCTGCGGGGCCTGTCGCGGCTGCTGGCGCCCCGGTCCGGGACCGTGATCCTCGACGGCAAGGCCATCAGCTCCCTGCCTGCCAAGGAGGTCGCCCGCCGGTTGGGGCTGCTGCCGCAGTCGGCGCTCGCTCCCGACGGCATCACCGTGGCTGACCTAGTGGCGCGCGGCCGGTACCCGCACCAGAGTCTGCTGCGCCAGTGGTCGACCGTGGACGAGGAGGCCGTGCGCGAGGCGCTCGAGGCCACCGGCACGCGGGAGTTGTCCGCGCGGCCGGTCGACGAGCTCTCCGGTGGCCAGCGGCAGCGCGTGTGGGTGGCGATGGTCCTGGCCCAGAAGACCGACCTGTTGCTGCTGGACGAGCCCACCACCTTCCTCGACATCGCCCACCAGGTGGAGCTGATGGAGCTGTTCGCTCACCTCAACCGCGGCGGCCGGACAGTGGTGGCGGTGCTCCACGACCTCAACCACGCCGCCCGCTACGCCGACCACATCATCGCCATGCGCGACGGGCGAATCGTCGCCACCGGGACCCCGGAGCAGGTGGTGACCAGTGAGCGCGTCGAGGAGATCTACGACCTGCCCAACGTGGTGATCGCCGATCCAGTCACCGGCGGCCCGCTCGTGGTGCCGCGCGGCCGACCTGTGCACGTAGAGGATCCCGTCCAGGTCCAAGAGGAGACAACCCGATGACGACGAGCTCCGCGCCCACCCGCCCCTGGGAGTACAGCGCCTTCCGAGGTCGGGGAGATCGACGTGGACGTGTTCCTCCACCAGCCCGCCGGGCCGGCGTCCACCTGGGCCGCGACCTGCGCACCCGGCGACGAGCTGGTGCTCACCGGACCCGACGCCCGCGCGGGCTACACCGGGTACGGCATCCACTACACACCGCCCGAGCCGCCCTCCCGGCTGCTGCTGGTCGGCGACGCCTCCGCGCTGCCCGCGATCCGCAACATCCTCGCGGCGCTGGCCCACGACACACGGGCGGATGTGTTCCTCGAGCTGAGCAACCCGGTCGACAACTCTCTCGAGTCGCCTGCGCCCGGCACCCGCATCCGCGTCATCGAGCCCGACGCGGTGACGGCTGGAGGCTCCGCGGACGACAGCTCAAGCAAGAGCGCGGATGACAGCACGGTCGAGCAAGCGCCAGACAGCGCGCTTGAGCGTGCGGTCCGGGAGTGGGGCGCTCAGAACGGCGCCGACCTGACCGGCGATCCCACCGCCTACGCGTGGATCGCCGGCGAGGCCGGTGCCACCACACGCTTGCGCCGCTACCTCACCGCGGACCTCGCCATGCCCAAGGAACGGGTCGCCTTCCTGGGGTACTGGAAGCTCGGCGGACCGCTGGTCGGGTAGGAACTCATTCCCGGCGCTGCGCGGAGCGCCCGGCACCAGGCGAGCGGGCCCACCGTCGAAGTCGTGGTGGGAGGGGGCGTGGTCGCGACTGTGAGGCTGGCGGATGGTCAACGGCGCTTGATCACCTGCCACTCGGCGTCCGCGCGCTCTTGGACCAACTCGTCGTCGTTATCTAGGACATGGCCCCAGTAGTCGACGGCCCGCCCGCCCGACCACCGGTACCGATGCCGGTACGTCACTCCCCGCGGGTCGGCGAGGGTGGCGGCGAAGAACTGCTCGGCGGCCGGGCCGGCCGGATGGCTACGGTGTCCGACCTCACTCATAGACTCGGGGGCGCAAGCCCGGTGGAACCGCGGACCGGGAATTCCGCCACGAGGAGGCCGTGTGGACTACGCGCAGATCGAGTCGCTGCGCGAGCGGCACCCCGCCTGGCGGATGCTGCGCGCCACCCACGCGCCGCTGTTGCTGTCGTTCCTCGGGCGCTTCTTCGTGGACGAGGGGCACGGTGCCAGTCCCCAGGGGCAGATCGTCGACGCTCTGGACGACCAGCTCTACCAGCTCAACGCGGACGATCCGGACCGACCGCGATTCCCCCGTTCGGCCTCCGACTACCTCGCCGAATGGGCGGCGCCCGAGTCCGGGTTCCTGCGTCGCTTCTACCCGCTTGGCACAGACGAGATCCACTACGACGCCACCCCGGCGTTGGAGAAGGCCTACGCGTGGGTCCAGAGTCTGGCGGAGCGGCCCTTCGTCGGAACCGAGTCGCGGCTACAGACCGCAGTGGAGCTACTCCGGCAGATCGCACAGGGCACCGAGGTCGACCCAGCGGTGCGTTTGGACGAGCTGCAGCGGCGCAAACGCGAGATCGAGCACGAGATCGAGCAGATACGCCAGGACCCGGAGTCCGGCCTGCTCGATATGACGGCCGTGCGCGATCGCTACCAACAGTTCGCCTCCACCGCCCGCGAGCTGCTCGCCGACTTCCGTGAGGTGGAGGAGAACTTCCGCGCGCTCGACCGCTCGGCCCGTGAACGTATCGCCACCTGGGACGGGAGCAAAGGCGAGCTGCTGGCGGAACTCGTCAGCGGGCGGAGTCGCATCGATTCCTCCGACCAGGGACGCAGTTTCCAAGCGTTCTACGATCTGCTGCTGTCGGCGTCCAGTCAGGAGGAACTGTCGACGCTCCTCGAGCGGCTCACCTCGATCGCTGAGCTGGGCGTGGACCGCCGCATCCGCACAGTGCACCACGGCTGGGCCGAGGCCGCCGAACGCACCCAGCTGACGGTGCGGCAGATCTCCGAGCAACTCCGCCGATTCACCGACGACCAGATCTGGCTGGAGAATCGTCGCGTCCTGGACCTGGTTCGAGAGATCGAGGGCACCGCACTGCGGCTGCGTGACGGCGCCTCACCCGGCTTCGGTGTGGAGCTGGAGGAGACCGGCGTCGACATCTCCCTACCCACTGAACGGCCCCTCCACAGTGTGCGGCCCGCCGCCGAGGTAAACAGTCTCCTCCCTCCGGCGCAGCACGAGGACGTGGACACCTCCGTTCTGACCGACCAGGTGATCGTCGACTCAGCCAGGCTCGCCGCCCGACTCCGCTCGCTGATCCCGGCGCGCGGCACCGCCCTGCTCGAAGACATCATTGCCATGTACCCGGTCGAGCACGGTGCGGCGGAACTTGTCGGGTACCTGGCATTGGAGGACGACGAGCTCGAGGTGACCACCGATGAGCGTGATGAGACGGTGATCGAGTACGACGAGGCCGGACGAGCGATGCGGGCGCGGATGCCGCGGGTGGAGGTGAAGCGCCGGTGACACCGGAGGAACGCGCGATCGCGACCAGTGCCATCCGACTCATGCAGGGAGTCGTGTACCAGGAGTCCGACGACTGGGCGGACCTCCTGCGTCATCGGGGTGCCGTGCGCGACCACTTCGCCGTGGTGGGACTCGATGTGGTGATCGACGACGACGAGGGATACGCCTACCTCCGCACTGCAGAGACCCCCGACGGCGACGAGCCGCTCCCACGCGTGATCCGGCGGCGCGCGCTCACCTACACCGACAGCCTCCTTCTGGTGCTGCTGCGCAAGCGGCTGGTGGAGTTCGAGTCGGCGGGCGACCAAGGACAGCTGGTGCTCAGCCAAGGGGAGATCGTCGAAATGCTCCAACTCTTCCTTGCCCGCAGCACCGACGAGGCCCGCGTGCTCAAACAGGTCGACACCTCGATCAACCGGCTGGTCACCATGGGCTTCCTCCGCCAACTCCGGGGACGCAAGGACACCTGGGAGGTGCGCAGGATCCTCAAGGCATATGTGGACGCCGAGACACTGTCCGACTTCTCGGCCAAGCTGGCCGAATACGCCGACGTCGGAGCCGGAAATGCGGAGGCCACCTATGAGTGACGGCCTCTTCTCCTCTGTCGAGTTGGACGCGGGCGGACGCCCGGGCTTCCGCCTGGCCCGGCTCGAGGTCTACAACTGGGGGACGTTCGACTCCCGGGTCTGGCAGTTAGAACCCGGTGGCGAGACCCTCCTGCTGACCGGCGATATCGGCAGCGGCAAATCCACCCTGGTCGACGCGGTGAGCACTCTCATGCTTCCCTCCCACCGGATCGACTACAACAAGGCGGCCGGCGCCGCGCGCAAGGAGCGCACCCTGCGTTCCTACGTCGAGGGCCATCACAAGACCGAGCGAAACGAGGCCACGGGCAGCGTCCGCCCGGTGGCGCTGCGGGACCGGCGCTCGTACTCGGTGATCCTGGGAGTGTTCGTCAACGAGGGGTACAGCGACGAAGTCACGCTCGCCCAGGTGTTCCAGCAGCTGGACGCCACGGGTCAACCGTGGCGACGGTTCATCACCGCCGACCGCGCCCTGTCGATCGAGGCGGACTTCACCGATTTCGGTTCCGACTTGGGCGCGCTGCTCAAGCGCCTGCGCGCCGGCGGGGCGACGGTCGAGAAGGACTTCCCGACCTACGGGCGCGCCATGCGTCGCCTGCTGGGGATCCGCTCCGAGCAGGCCATGGAACTGTTTCACCAGACCATCTCCATGAAGGCCGTGGGAGATCTCAACGAATTCGTCCGCACCCACATGCTCGAACCGGCCGACGCATCCGGACGCATCGAGGGGATCATCCGGCACTTCGAGGACCTCACCCGCGCCTACGACGCCGTGCAGCGGGCCCGCGCGCAGCTCGAGGCATTGGAGCCGCTCGTCGAGTCGATCAACAAATTCGACGCCGCACTCGACCGTCGGGGCGGACTCCACGAGGAACGAGTGGCGATCCGGCCCTACTTCGCGGAACTGCGCATCGAGCTGCGAAGGACCGAGATCGACCGGATACGCGCGGACGTCGACGCAGCGACCGCCCAGCTTGAGCAGATACGAGCGGAGGCCGCGGATCTGAGGGTCGAGCGCGACCAGCTCGTCACCGCCCGCGCGGAGGCTGGTGGTAACCGCATCGGCGAGCTGGAGCGGGAGGCCCGGCAGGCGGGGGAGCAGGCCGACGACCGGCTCCGCCGGCGGGAGAGATTCGACGACGCCGTGGCCGGCGCCGGCCTGGACCCGGTGAGCGACGCGGCGGGGTTCTCCGACCTCGCCGCCCACGTCGCCCGTCGACGATCGGAACTCGAGGACGAGGCCACCCAGCTAAAGAGTCAGCACAACGCCTTGGTGCTGGACCGCGGAGAACAGAATAAGCAGCTGCGCGAGGTAAAGGAGGAGTTAGCCAGTCTCGCCGGTCGCCGTAGCAATCTCCCGGATGAACAGCTCCAGCTGCGCGCCGAGCTCTGCGTGGAGCTCGGACTGGATCAGGTGGATCTGCCGTTCGCGGGCGAACTGCTCGACGTGTCCGAGGACTACGCGGAGTGGCGCGGCGCCGCCGAACGAGTGCTGCGTGGGTTCGCCGTGTCGTTGCTGGTGCCCCAGCGGCACTATGCCGAGGTGGCGCAGTGGGTGAACTCCCGCCGGCTGGTCGCCCGGCGTGCCGATGGTCGCGAGGCGGGCGTCCGGTTGGTGTACGAGCGTGTCCCCGAGCGGCATGTCTCGCTGCAGCGCCCGCAGACCGAAGGCCTGTTACTGGCGGACACCATTGAGATCGCCGCCACGCCCCTGCACGGGTACCTGCACAAGGAACTGTTCGCGCGCGCGGACCACCGCTGCGCAGCGACCCTTGAGGAGTTCCGGAACGCCGACCGGGCGGTGACCCGCGAGGGCCAGGTCCGGTCGCGCGACCGACACGTGAAGGACGACCGGAGGTCGGCGACCGACCCTCGGGGCTGGGTACTGGGCTGGCGCAATGAGCAGAAGGTCGCGGCCCTGCAGGAGCGCCGCGCGCAGTTGGACTCCGTGGTGGCCGAGTTCGACACCTGGCTCGAGGACGCGTCCCGCGGGCAGAGGGAGGCGTACGCGCGGCACACCGCACTCGCGCGACTGGCCGACTATCCGTCGTGGCGGGATCTGGACTGGGAGGAGGCCCGGGCCCGCGCAGATGCCGCCGAGGCCGAGCGTCGCCGCCTGGTGGAGGGCAGCAGTGAGCTGGCCGAGATCGACCGGCGGCTCGCGGACGTCGACGAGGGGGTCCGCGTCCTCGGAGTCGACGAACGAGCATTGGCGGACAAGCACAGTCGCTGGCAGAGCCGGATCGAGCACGAGACCGAGCAGATGACACACGACCAGCGCGGTCTCGAAGAATTGGACGAGGAGATCCTCGTGGCCGCCCGCGAGATCTACCCGCGGCTGCGTGAACGCCAGGGCCGTGCTGGTTCGACGAAAGCGGTGTCGATGAGCGCGGACGAGGCCCACCGCCAGGAGCGGGCCCTCTCCGACGCGATCGACTCCGAGACCGACCGCACCCAGCGTGAGCTCAACGGCTACACCACCAGCATTCAGCAGGCCATGGCGGAGATCCGTCGGCGTTGGCCCGAGCAGACCACCGAGATGGACGCGTCGGTGGAGGCGCGCTCAGAGTACGTCCGGTTCCACGAGCGGGTGGCCGACGACGACCTGCCGCGGTTCGTGGACGAGTTCGAGGACCAGCTCAAGAAGAACACGATCCGCGAACTCGCCGGCTTCCACAACTGGCTCCGGCGCCAGGCTGACGACATCGGGCAGAAGATCGAGAAGATCAACGAGGCGCTCGGTGCGATCGACTTCAATCCCGGACGCTACGTGCGACTGGACCGCGAGAACACGGTCAACCAGGACGTGCGGCAGTTCCGCTCGGACCTACGGGCAGTCACCGACGATGCGCTCGGCGGCGGGGATGATCAGTACTCCGAGCAGCGCTATCAGGAGGTGCGCGCGATCCTCGAGCGTCTCCGGGGCCGCGAAGGGCACAGCGACACCGACCGGGCCTGGCGATCCCGCGTCACGGACGTGCGGAACTGGTACACCTTCTCCGCCTCCGAACGCGATCGTGAAACCGATGAGGAGTGGGAGCACTACCGTGACTCCGACGGAAAGTCAGGCGGTCAGAAGGAAAAGCTGGCGTACACGATCCTCGCGGCGTCTTTGGCATATCAATTCGGTCTGGAGTGGGGAGCGGACAAGGCCCGCGACTTCAGGTTCGCGGTGATCGACGAGGCGTTCGGCCGCGGCTCGGATGCCTCCACCCGCTACGCCCTCGAATTGTTCGCCAAACTCGGTATCCAATTGCTCATCGTGACGCCGCTGCAGAAGGTGCACGTGATTGCGCCCTACGTGCGATCCATCGGGTACGTGGACAATGTCGAGGGGCGATACTCGCGCGTGGTCATGATGACCACTGAGGAGTACCACCAACAGAGCGGCGGCCGCTGATGGCTGCGAGCGCGCGCAGGTGGGCCACGCCCGAGACCGTTCGCGACAAGGTGCGCCGCCGCTGGGACGACGGCACCCTGCTCCGGACACTGGTTGAGGGCGAACCACTGGCGCCCATCGAGGTCCCGCTCGGAGGACCCCGGGCCTCAGAGATAGGTGATCGCCTCAGTGAGGTGCAGAACTGGATGGCGGCGCTCATCAGCGGCAGCCGTGACGGATCGCGGTACGACCTCCGGTACAAGGTGATCGGTGGCCGGGCGGTCGGGCGAAACCAGATCCCTACGCATGCCGTGGTGTCCCGGCTGGAGCAGGCCTGGGAACTGGTGGGGGTCCGCGCACAGGTGGCTGTTTTCGAGCAGATGATTCTCTCGGCCCCGGACCAGCGCGTGCGCGAGTGGTTGCTCGCCAAGCCGGTCGCCGCGCTCGGCCATACCGCCGAGTGGTCGCAGCTCCTGACGGCCTACCGGTGGCTCGATGCCGCGCGGGGGAGCGGGAAATACCTTCGACAGATCGACGCTCCGGGTGTGGACACCAAGTTCGTCGAGGCCAGGCGATCGGTGCTCGCCGACCTACTCGGCATATCGCGTCAGGCGGGGCCGTTCCTGATCGACCTCGGGCTGCACACAAAACCGGAGTACGTGCGTATCCGCCTCGCCGCCTCCATCGGCCCGATCCCTGTCTCGGAGCTGAGCGTTCGGGTCGACGAGCTCGACGATCTCGACCTGCGATTCACTACAGCCGTGGTGGTGGAGAACGAAGTCACCTACCTCACGCTTCCCGTGCCCGCCGACGGGGTAGTGATCTGGGGCAGGGGATTCGACGTGGCGCGACTCGGGCGCTGGGCGGTGTTGCAGGACGCGGAGGTGCACTACTGGGGTGATCTTGATACACACGGCTTCGCGATCCTGCATCGACTCCGGACCCACCTTCCGCAGACCCGGTCCTTCCTGATGGACGCGGAGACCCTGCACGCCCATCGCGACCGGTGGGGGCGGGAGAACGCCCCGACCAGCGCAGCACTCGGCCGGCTCTCAGCGAAGGAGGCCGCCGTCTATGACGACCTCGTCTCCGATCGCTTCGGCGACCAGGTCCGACTGGAGCAGGAGCGAATCAACTGGGCCTGGACGCTAGACCGGCTGCCCTACAACGGGCCCGGATGAGGAACACCGGTATTGGCATGCTGGTTATACTCGTATACCGACGGAAGAGGTGTCATGACGGCTAAACAACTCAACACGAAGCTGGACGACCAGACCATCGCCCGTCTGGACCATCTGGCTCGCGTCACCGGCAGGTCCAAGTCGTTCTATGCGAGCGAGTTCATCCGCAGCGGGCTCGACGAGATGGAGGACTGGTACCTGGCCCAACACCGTCTGGAGGAGTTCCGGCAGTCAGACGACTCCGCCATCCCATTGGGCCAGGTGGACTGGTCCTGAAGTGGCGTATCTGGTCGAGGTCACGCCGCACGTCCAGAAGGTCATCACCAAGCTCGGTCGTCAGGACAAGACTGCGCAGCAGAGAATCAGGGCATTCCTCGAGGAGCGAATACATGGGTGCGAAGACCCCAGGTACCTCGGAAAGGCGCTTCGTGGCGACCAACACCTCTGGCGGTACCGCGTGGGCGACTACCGGATCATCTGCTCGATCGAGGATCAACGGGTGACAGTCCTCGTCGTTGATGTTGCGCATCGGCGTGAGGTCTACCGATAGAGATCGACTGCCCGTGACCGTTCGGGGGCAGAGCTGAGACACTGGGCTCGGCCCGGATCACGGGTCACTTGCTCTCGCGCGGTCATTCCTCATCCTCGGGTCGAGCGCGCGACCGTCTGAAGGATTCATGTGTCTTCTCTTGTGCCGCACTCGGACCGCCCGTGAACACCGTCAGCTGGCGGGAGAGCGGTGTCGACCGCACCGCCGGGTGGCGCTCCGAAAACGCCGCACCTGTCCCGACTGGAATCGTCGTGATCACCGACGACATCTCCGCAGACAAGGCTCTCCGAATCGCCCAGAGAGGCTCAAGCCTGCTGTGGCGGGGGGACTTCCATAACGCTCGGCAGCTCATGCGCGCCCTCGACCGTCGCCTCGAGAAGCGGGCGTCCCGGTCACCGCAGAGCTCCGAACCCGGGGAGGTCTTCCTCGCCAACCGGAAAGCGCGTGCCCAGCGCGCGGCGATCTTGGGCAAGATCCTGATCCCACTGGAGCCTGACTACACAGTTCGATTGCGCCGAGCGCCCGACGCGCGCGAGGCCTGCGCGCACGCCTACGGCCAGCCGGTCGACCAGCCCACCGACGAGTCGAGCGATTCCGTCGGCGAGGAGACGCTCGTGTCGCTGCCCGAACTCCTCGGCGTCATCAGCGCGTATGAGTGGCACCGCAAGGGCATCGAGGTCAGCGCCCTGGGGGCTCGGATCCATCCCGCCCACGGCGTCTTCGCCCCCACCCGCGACGAGTACATCGACCTGGTCGCCGGCGCCCCCTGGCCGGAGGGCATCGACCACCCTGTCGTGTGGGACATCGGCACCGGCACCGGGGTGCTCGCGGCGGTCCTGGCCCGGCGCGGGGCCCGCGAGGTGGTGGCAACCGATATCAGCCCCCGCGCCGTGCAGTGCGCCCAGGACAACGTGAATCGGCTGGGGCTGGCGGACCGCGTTGCGGTGATCCAGGCCGACCTGTGGCCCTATGACGACGACGAGGCGGGCCACTCCGGGCGGGCCGACGTGGTGGTGTGCAATCCGCCATGGATTCCCGGGCGTCCGACCTCGGCCCTGGAACAGGGGATCTATGACCCGGACTCCGACGTTCTCCACCGCTTCCTCAGCGGGCTCGCCGATCACCTCACCCCGCAGGGCGAAGGGTGGCTGATCCTGTCCGATCTTGCCGAGCACCTGGGACTGCGCACTCGCGATGACCTGCTCAGCCGTATCGACGCGGCCGGACTGACCGTGGTCGGGACAAGCGAGACCACGCCTCGCCATTCCCGCGCCGCAGACAGTGCCGATCCGCTGCACGCAGCTCGGTCTAGGGAGCGCACCATCCTGTGGCGGGTGGGGGCGAAGCGGAGCACCTAGTCGAGGCTGAGCACGTAGCGGAGCCGGCGCACCTACCGGAGCCGGCGCCCGCCGAATGCCCAGACGAGGGCATGTACCGCGAGCAACGGGGCGATGAGCACCACTGCGCCCCAGCCCGTGGTGGCAACGGGCATCCAGTCGTCCCAGGATGCGCGCATGGCGCCGAGAAGGTCCCCGCGCTCGGACTCAGCAGGCTCTGGTGAATCGTGCCCGGCGTCGACATCTAGGTAGTCGCCAAAGAGCCCTGCCACGTCCGCACCGTCCGCCGTGACGTGGAAGTCGGCGGGCCGAGGGGACTGCGAAGCGGAGTGCATACCCGGGATTCGACGCCGGGGTCGCGGCGGATTGGGTGCGGTGCCGGGCGGCAGGAGAGGACCTCGTCGTCGTCGCACTTTCCGCGCCACCACCGTATTTCCGGCACGTAGGCTGGGCGACGCCCCGCACTCCACCCGAGGCCGAGGATGCAATGCCATGGACAGCGTGACGGACAGGTCGGCTTCCGCCGCGTCCGGAGGAAGCCTTACCGACGTTGACCGCGCACCCCTGCTCCCGCCCGGACCCCCGCTGCCCAGGTCGATCCAGGGCTTGGGCTTCGGCCTCGCCCGGCGCAGAGTGCTCCAGCGCCTGCAGGCGAGATACGGCAACGCCGTCACCGTGCACCTGCCCATCTACGGGCGCGCGGTGATGATCTCCGACCCCGCGCTGGCCAAAGAGCTCTTCACCGCCCCGCAGCAGTCGCTGACCAACGTCGACCCGAATCTCGGTCGGGTCCTGGGGGAGCAGTCGATGTTCGCGCTCGAGGGCACCGACCACCGTCGGCGTCGCAAGCTGCTCACCCCGCCTCTGCACGGCAGGCGCATCAAGGGCTACGAGGCGGTCGTGGAGGAGGAGACCCGGCGCGAACTCGACTCGTGGGTCGTCGGTCGGCCGTTCGCCTCCATGCCGTCGATGACTCGCATCACGCTGGACATCATCATCCGGACGGTGTTCGGCGCCCGGGACGATGAGCTCGTGACGCTGCGCCGCGTCATCCCGCCCATGGTGGAGGCCGGCTCGGCGGTGGTCATCACCCCGGAACTGCCGGTGCGCGTGGGCGCTGTGGGCGTGGGGTCGTTGGGCCCGCGCGCTCGGTTCGCCCGCTACAAGAAGGTCTACGACGACGCGATCACCTCACTCATCGCCCGGGGCCGCCGCGACGACCGACTCGACGAGCGCGACGACATCCTGGCGATGATGCTGCAGAGCACCTACGACGACGGCTCGTCCATGACGGACGAGGAGATCCGCGACGAGCTCACCGCACTGCTCGTGGCGGGACACGAGACCACCGCGACGACGCTCGCCTGGGCGCTGGAGCGGCTCAGCCGGAACCCCGCGGTGCTGGACGAGCTGGTCGCCGAGGTCGACGCCGGGGGGACCGACTACAGGCACGCGACGATCCTGGAGGTGCAGCGCAGCCGGCCGGTCATCGACCTCGCCGGACGCAACGTGCAGGCTCCGCACCTCGACCTGGGCCCGTGGCGCATCCCGCGCGGATACAACGTGATGGTCGCGATCTCGCTGCTGCACGACGACAGCGTGCACTTCGCCGAGCCCGAGCGCTTCGACCCGACCCGCTTCCTCGACACCACGCCGCCGCCGGCCTGGCTGCCGTTCGGCGGCGGAACCCGGCGATGCATCGGTGCGGCGTTCGCGACGATGGAGATGGACGTCGTGCTGCGCACCCTGCTGAGCATGTACGCGATCGTCCCGACCACCGAGCGGGACGAGAAATGGCACTCCCGCGGCGTCGCGTTCGCGCCGCACCGAGGAGGGCGGATCACCGTCCGGCGTCGGTGACGGTCGACGGGACCAGCCCGTCCCGGACAGCCTTGGTCAGCCGTACGTACTCGCCTGATCCGGGATCACGGATCCACGTTCGCGGGCCGGCCTTCGGCAGGCCCCGGGCGGCAAGTCCGGTGGCGTCCGGCCTGTACCAGTTCGTCACCGGGATGTCGGCGACGACGTGGACGATGTCCGGTCGTCCGGCGGAGGGGACCGAGACGAGTGCGCCACCGACGTCGGCCGCGGTGATCGCCTTGGAGCCCCACTTGCACACAGCGGCGACGGCGACCGGACCCGTGGCAGCGGGCACGCCGTACACCACGGCGATATCGACCTCGGGCAGATCCCCGAGCGCGTCGGCGACCTGGATCGGGAACACCGGGCCGTGCGACGTGCGGACCACCGTGCTCGCCGGAGCGAGCAGCCAGAAGTCGCCGTCCCGGTCACGCTCGAACACGTCGTCGGTGGACACCCACGTGTCGCCCCGTCGGAACATCCCGCGCAGCCGGCGAACGGAGGCGTCCACCCGGAGGCGGGGCCGGGCGAGAAGCACCCCGGGAGCGCCGACCTCGCTCGGCAGGGCATAACCGCCGGGGCCGGTCATGATCGAACCGGCGTCGGGGTCGACCTCGACGAGCCGCACCTCGGCGGTGCCGGGCAGCGGTCGGCCGCGAGCACCTTGCTTGGATGTCGAGAGATTGGCAAGAACGACATCGACCTCGGTGCCGGCGTAGAATTCGAGGACCCGGGTCCCCGGGTAGCGGTCCAGGACCCGTCGCCACACCCCGCGGGGCATGCCCGATCCCATGAAGAGGGCGATCCTCGGGAGGGTGTCGCGCGGATCCACCGGCTGGCGGACCAGTTCGCGCATCATCGCCCACGTATAGGACACGACCGTCACCCCGTAGCGGCGGATCTCCTCGTCGAAGGTCGCCGGGTCGAAACCGCGTGACAGCGCGATCCGGGACCCACCGGCCACGGCCCCGCCGACGGCGGTGAGCAGACCGGACGGGTGATGGAGTGGACTGAGGCAGTAGACGGTCGACGCGGCGGTCAGGCGCGCGGCGCTGGCAGTGCCGAACGCCGAGAGCGCCCACCGGTGGTTGGTCACGAGCTTGGTCTGCCATGAGCCCGTGGAGCGGGTGAAGACGACAAAGGCGAGGTCGCCGGCGCGGCCGGGGTCCGGTCGGTACCAGCGGGGTAGCTCGACCGCATCGGGGTCGATTCGTTCGAGGTCGACGACCCCCTCGCCGAGGTCTCCGGGTAGGGCGCGGTCCGCGCCGCCGCCGAGGACGAGCGCCCGCGCCCCGGCGTCGGTGACCTTGGCGGCGTGCTCCGGGTCGACGACGACCTCGGACACAGAGCTGAGCTGCAGCAGCTCGGACAGATCCGGGGACGGAGGCAGCAGCACGGCCACGGCGCCGAGACGCGACAGCGCGGCGATCGCGACCAGCGC
>NZ_JAALDX010000542.1:69100-85284 GCF_014145095.1 Dietzia sp. SLG310A2-38A2
GATGCGTGTTCCGGTCTGGATCTGCCCCAGCCTCAACAGGCGCGGCGCGGCGTGCAGCGCCTCGTATCCCAGGGCCCGCGTCGTCTGCAGCGCGCCCACGGCGAGGTGGCCGGCACCGCGCACCATGCCGACTCCGATCCCGGCGACCTGCGTCGCCCCGTCCGCCGCGAGCATCACCGCCGTGGACGGGGACGGGGCGCCAGCGGAGTCGGGGCCGACTTCGGCGATGCCCTCCGGGCGACCTCCGGTGCCTTCGATCCACCCGATCCAGTCGGCGACGGCGGGCCACGTCAGCGAGGAGGCGGTCGAGCCGACGACGAGTCCGAAGTGCCCGGCGCGGACCGGGAACTCGTAGACGTCGGCGTCGGGGGCGACGGCCGCGATCTTGCGGACGCCCGCCGGTACGCCGATCTCGTCGACTTCGCCGAGCACGGCGAGGACCGGACAGGTGATGTCGGCGAGAGAGACGACGTGATCTCCGACGACAAAGCCGCCGACCATCATCCGGTTCTGGATGATCACCTGCTGCATCATGTCGACGATCGCCGGCCCGGACCATGCGACAAATCCCTCGCCGCCGAGAAAGCGGCGCTGCCGTTCGTGTCCTATCAGCGCCTCTCGATCGTGTAGTTGGCGCAGGAAACCCACCTGCGAACGGGCGGTTTTGATCGGGTCGAGCAGTCGGAACCCGGTTGAGGCCATCCACCCGGGGAGCGAGCGGTCGCTGAAGACGTAGTCGGCAACGAAGCGGGCGACGTTCACGATCACGTCCTCGGGCACGCCGAGTGGGGCATTGCCGCGCCAGTCGACGGGCGAGCCGAACGTCACGACGCTCTCGAGGTCGCGCGAGCGCCGGTATGCCGCGGCCTGGTAGCAGAACATGCCGCCTTGGCTGTACCCGACGAGATGCACTGAGCGGCCCGTGGCTGCAGCGACGAGGTCGACGACTTCGCTCACCGCGACGACGTGGTCGGTGAGCGTGCGTTCGAGTCCACCGTCCTCAAGGTCCGGGGACCCGAAGTCGATCACCCACGGATCCATGCCGGCCTCGTGCAGTGCGGCCACTGCGCTTGTCGACGGGGAGACGTCCCAGATGTCCGCGGAGATCATCATGGGCGGCACGAGCACGATCGGCGGGCGCGGCCCCTCGTCCTCGGCCACCGGTCCGTAGTAGCGACGCAGCCGATACATCGGGCGACGGGTGGCGATCTCGAACGGCGAGGGCTCTTCGTCCGTTTGTAGGCCGCCGAAACGCAAGACTTCGATCGCGTTGACGACGAATGACGTTGCGGTGGTGAGCGCGGCGGCGAGGGTGTCGGGGCGAGGGGTCATGGTGGTTGTGAGACTAGGGCGCGTCATCGGTTCGGTGTAGGCAGTTCAGGAATGAGCGGAGAGTCTCGGCTGATCCCAGGGAGCCGGCACCGTGTCCCCCCTGCTGTTGGCCGCGCTGATAGTAGTTTCACCGCATGGACGCTGCCCCGAATGGAACCGCCGCCGAACGGCGCGGGGACTCAGAGCAGGATCGTGGAGATCGCCCGAGTCGGTTCGCCGGTGCTGCCGCGCACGGTGCGACATGGGGTGTGGCCTTTGTGACCCTGCGGATTTTCGCGGTATCCGGTTACGACTGGTCTACGGCATTCGTCGTCAGCACCACCCTCGGGCTCAACGACTCGTTCGCCCTCGTCTTCGGCTCACTCATCGCCGAGCACACGCTCACCGCGGTCCTGTTGATCGGTGTTCTCCCGCTACTGATCGCCGGGTACCTGTGGGGCCCGCGTGAGCACCGGACGGTGGTCCTGCTCCTGTCCGTACTGGGAGTGGTCGTGTCGGTGGCTCTCACATCGAGCTTCGGCATCTGGTGGCTCCCTGCCGGGGCAGCGGCGGTGTTCGCGGTGATCGCGGTGATCCGACGCCTGTCTCCGCAGCGTCAGCTGAGGCACGCGCTGGCTGTCGCAATGGCGCGGGTCGGCTGGGTGGCGGGGGTCGGTCTCCTGCTCCTCGCTGCCCTCGGGCAGACGCCCTGGGTCCCGCACGAGGTGATCGAGACGACCAACGGCACTGTGTCCGGGTATGTCCTCAGCATCGAGCCCGGATTCTTGAACGTGCTCACCGACGAGCGGGAGTTCACGATTGTGATCAGCGGAGACGTGTTGTCGAGAGGGTGAGGCCCGAGACGAACGCCGAGTGGTCGCCCACGGCCGTGTGGGACGCGACCTCGTCGTCGTCATCAAGGATGTCGCCCCGAAATGCGACCTGGATCTACTGACGTTGTCCTTACACTGAGTGATGGTGGTCGTGGCAACGTCGACCAGGGATGACCACCATGGATGACGAGGTGTGGACATGGCCACGAACACTGCATCGACTGCGACAACCCGGGCCGCGGACGGAAGTGGACGCCCCGGCGAGCCCACCCTCACCGGCCTGGCCTTCCAGGACAGTGGGTTCGACAGCCAGTTCCTCCGCGTGCTGGACACCATTGCGATGGGCGGAGCCGACGTCGGGGAGGCGTTCATCACCGCCCGCAGAATCCCCGACGGGGACAGAGAAGCCTGGAACGTCGAGTGGAACGCGCTCGGCGAACGGATTCTGGCGGACGCGGAGAAGAGTCTGGCCGCCGGTCACCGGGTGAGCGCGCGTGAGGGCTTCCTCCGCGCGGCCACCTACTTCCGTATCTCCGGGGTCTTCATGTACTCCCCTCCGATGGATCCTCGGTTCGTCACGGCGAACGCGCGTCAACGGGACGCCTTCCGCAAAGCGGTCGAGCTAATGGATCATCCCTTTCACCAGGTCACGGTCCCGTACGAAGGGACCGCGCTCGACGGCTACTTCGCGACCCCGCCCGGCCCGGGACCGTTCCCCACCCTGATCCTGGTCGGCGGATACGACGGCACGATGGAAGAGACGTACGTCGCCGGCGGCGTCGCGGCGTTGCGGCGCGACTACGCCGTCCTCATGATGGACGGCCCGGGCCAGGGCGCGGCGCTGGTCCAACGCGACCTGCACTTCCGGCACGACTGGGAGGCGGTCGTCACCGCTCAGGTCGACTGGCTGGTCGCCCGTCCCGAGGTCGACGCCTCTCGAATAGCGGCAATGGGCCGCAGCTGGGGCGGCCATCTCGCGCCCCGTGCCGCCACAGCAGAGCACCGCCTCGTCGCCGTGATCGCCGACGCCCCGCAGTACGCTCCGGGAGCCAATGCCTCGCTGCTCCTCCCCGAGGAGTACCGCGGCGACCTGGACACAGGGGATTCCGATGAGAAGCTCAACACGGTGGTCCGCGCCGGGATGGAGCAGTCACCGGGATTGGACTTCTCCGTGGGGCGAGGGATGCTCACGCACGGATGCGCGACTCCGGTCGACTACCTGCGCGAATTGAGGCTGTTCTCACTGGAGGGCCTCGCGGACCGCATCGATTGTCCCGTGCTGCTGACGATCGGCCAGAACGACCCGCGCATCGTCGACGCCCAGAGTCTCTTCGACGCCCTCACCGCGCCCAAGACGATGATCGAGTTCACCAACGCAGAAGGTGCCGGTGAACACGACGAAGCGGGGGCGGCAGCGCTGTTCAGCCAGCGCGCATTCGACTGGCTCGACACGGTGATCGGCCGGTAGGTCACGGCTTCAGAAGAGCCCTGCCAAGGCGGATCGACTCGCGCATCATGAGGGTTCGTCGCGGACTTCTGGCGTGACGGTGACGTGTGAGGTGTCGTAGTTCTCTTCCTCCCGGCGACGTTCGTACTCCTTCGGGGGCAGGACCTTTTTCCAGTCGCGCGTCCGCATCACGGGCACCGCGCTGGCGTCTTCTCGTAGCGCTCGATAGATGGCATACATCTGGAAGAAGCCCATCACAAAGAACGGCAGGCCGACCAGAACAATGAACTTCTCCAGCGCTTCCAACCCGCCAGATCCGGAGAACACCAGCAAGGTGGCAGCGACTACGGCGATGGTGACGGCCCAGAAAATGCGTTGACGCAGCGGGTTGAAATCCTCGTGGCCGTTGGCCATCGTGTCGGTTACCAGTGCCGCGGAATCTACTGAGGTGATGAAGAAGATGGTCACGATGATGATGGTGATCACCGACAGGACGAGCGTTGCTGGGTAGTGCTCCAGAAGCGCGAACAGAGCCCCGGCGATGTCCCCTTGTTCTACGACGGTCTCGACCAATCCGCCTTCGCCGTTCAGCTCGATATCGAAGGCGGAATGACCGAAGATGCCAAACCAGAGCGCCGAGAAGCCGGCCGGGACGAGCAGTACCCCGGACACGAATTGTCGTATGGTGCGGCCCTTGGAGATCCGGGCGATGAACAGTCCGACGAATGGTGACCAACTGATCGTCCAGGCCCAATAGAACACCGTCCAATTGGATTGCCAGCCCGTATCTGCATAGGTGTCGTTCCACAAGGCCAGCCTCGGCAGGTTCATCAGGTAGCTGCCGAGCGCCTCGATAGTTCCCTGGAGCACGAACAGAGTGGAACCTGCCAACAGGATGAACAGCAGCAAGGCCACGGCCGCGGCGATGTTGATGTTGGACAAGACCTTGATGCCGCGGTCAAGTCCCAGTGCGACGGAGATCATCGCCGCCCCGCCGACGGTGCCTATGATGATCAACTGCCACATCGCGCTTTCAGGTATGCCGAACACCCGGTTGATCCCGCTGTTGATCTGCAGGGCCCCCAGCCCGAGAGACACAGCGACGCCGAAGACCGTCCCGATAATGGCCACGATGTCGATGAACTTGCCGATCGGCCCGTGTATCCCGTCGCCGAGAATCGGCTGAAAGATTGAGCTGACACGCGGAGGCAGATTCCGCTTGTGGATGAAGTAAGCGAAGCACAGGCCCGGCAGAGTGAAGATCGCCCACGTGTGCAGGGCGAAGTGATAGAAGGTGAAGTTCATCGCGTCCATGGCGGCATCTACCGTTTCCGGTTCTATGCCCAACGACGGCCCGCGCGGTGGGTTGCCGAAGTGGCTGATGGGTTCTGCGACGCCCCAGAACATCAGGATGCTCCCGAGTCCGGCAGCGAACAACATGGCGAACCACGTGGGATCGGAGTGTTCGGGAGGCTCACCCTCCGGGCCCAGTGTCACTCGACCGAATCTTCCCACTGCGAAGACAGTCAAAAAGACAAGGAAGACGGTGAGGCCGATGATATAGAACCAGCCCAGGTTGGTGTACAGCCACTCCGAAGCCACCGTGACGGCGGCGTCCACCGGATCGGTGAACAGGACGGTGACAGCCACGAACACGATCATTGTCGCGGCAGCGCCGAAGAAGATTGAGGGCGAGGTACGCAGACGTAGCAGGTCGTGCACACGGGTCAACATCCAGCTTTCTCCTCGAGGTGCGCCGGCAGGGACGTGATCGGGGTGGTGCGATGAAGAGTGGGCCTCTCGAACGAATAGCCGATGCCAGTCCCCGAGGCCCGCTGCGGGCCAGGCTAGCGAGAGACTTCCTCTGGTTGCGACCGGTGCGCCCATGTCGAGCGGGATAGCGGCGCAGCTCACTACCGTCACGGTCCACACGTGGATGCTGCGCGCCACCTTCGCCACCGACCAGCCCCGCCTGGCGTCTGCTGAGCCAACGTCCTGGAAGGGGCCGCCTCAGCGGTCTCCGGGCATGCTCGTGACGAATGCCGATCGACTGTTGAGGGCTCGCGCAGATTGAGACCTTGTCGTCGTCATCAAACGAGGGCCGGCAACTGGTCACGTCGCGCTCAATCGGTGCGGGGCTCAGCGCGGAAAGCGCGCGGCGGCTGTGGCGCCGCTCCGGACCGGAATAGTCGTCCCGATTCAACCCAGTCAGTGATCCAGACCAGGAACAGCGTCACGATTCGTGGCGCGATGACAACCAGCGCAATCCAGAACATGTCCGGAATCGCCGCTGCGGGCACCAGGGACGGGGGACGGTGCGATTGGGGACGGCGCGGTCGGTGGCGACCCAGCAGTGCCACCGACCGTCGCCCACCCGTGATGACCGGGTGCCCATGCGCCGGCATCAACCGGCGCGGGACCGAGAGGGGTCAGGAACCCAGGGACCCGAGCGAACCGGTCGATCCGAGCGACCCCGTGGATCCGGACGAGCCCATCGACCCGAGCGAACCCCCGAGGCTGCCCATGGACAGGCTGCCCATCGAATCGACGTTCAGCTCACCACACGCGGCGGGGTCGGTGGCCTCGGACGGCAGGCTCGGATCGAGGTCCGACACCTGGTCGCCGTCGTACTCGCCGCTGCCGTTGTGGTCGACCCCGTGCAGGACCACGGAACCCTCGCCGTTGCGGAGGCTGGCGGCCACCTCGTCGGTGACGGTGAAGGTCCGCGAGTACGCCGCATCGCCGACGGGGTAGCGGGTGACCGCGAGCGCGCTGGCCGGGCTGGTGTCGCCCTCGGTGGTCAGCGACACCTGGACCGCGCCGTAGGAGTCGATGGCGTCCGTGGTGCGGAGCGCGCCCTCGAAACCTGTGCCCACCTGGTCGGGACTGGGGCACTGGTTGGTCCCACCGATGTGGATGTGCTGCGCGTGCGGGGCCCCGGCGAGCAGGCCTGAGCTCTCGATACGGACGCTGAGCTCGTTGCCCTCCAGTGAGAGCCAGGCGGTGCTCTCGACGCCGGAATCGTTCAGCTCCGTGATGTTGGCCGTGAGATTGGTGGTGTCGCCGCCGAGGCTTCCTGCGTCGAGGCTCCCCGCCATTGCGGGAGCCACCCCGAGCGAGCTGACGAGTGCGGTGGCTGCCAGGACCGGCAGAGTTCTTCTGGTCATCGTGCGCATATGCGTCCTTTCGACCCAAAGGCACCGAGCGGCTGAACAACCGCTGAGGACGGTACCGGCAGTGATTCGCGACACAGTGCCGCGCGGATTGGGTCAGTGCGGAAACTCTCGTCCCCGCCCAGTTAGCCGGCTTCTCCGGGCACGTCCCGCGTCCTCTTGGGTAGGTTGGTGGCCCACCAGCCCGCGCCCCAACCCAGGAGGCAATTTCAGCGTGCAGATCTCCACAGCAGAAACGACCACCACTGAGGCGGACAGGAGTTCGCTGGCGACGCAGGACGGCAACGAGAAGCGACGCGACCCCGACAAGGGCTACGTGGCGCTGCTCGGCTGGGCGCCCAACGCGGTCGACGCGGTGGACCGGTTCGACCGCCGCTACGTCGTGGTGGCCCCGGACTGGGCAGAGGACTACTGCCGCCAGCACAGCATCCCGTTTGTCCCGTGGAACTTCGAGCGGCTCAACGACCGGTCCATGGAGATCGCCGAGACCCTCAAGGACATGGGCGTCGACGTGGCGATCCCGCTGTTCGAGGAGACCGTGGAGTGGGCGGGTGCCATCAACTCCATGCTCATGGACAACCCGACCCTGTACGGCCAGTCGCTGCTGCTGCGCGACAAGGCGCTGATGAAGCGCCGGGCCCAGCTCGGCGGGATCCGCGTGGGGATCTTCGAGGAGGCTCACGAGCGGGACGACGTGATCCGCTTTCTCAAGCGCGTCAACCAGACCCTGCTCAAGCTCGATGGTGACCCCAACGACCCGATCCACCTCAAGGCCTTCGACAAGGCCGGCTGCCTGGGGCACCGCGTCATCCGCACCCCGGACGAGGTCGACACGATCCCCGACGAGGAGTTCCCGGTCCTCATGGAATCCCACCTGGACGGCTGGGAGTTCGCCGTGGAGGCCTGGGTCCACAACGGCAAGATCGTGTTCCTCAACATCTCCGAGTACGTGACGCTCGGCTACTCGGTGTTCGTGCCGGCCTCGCCGGAGCTGGAGCGCTACCGTCCGGAGATCACGCGGCAGATCGAGAAGCTCATCAAGACCTTCGACATCAAGTTCGGGTTCGTGCACCCCGAGTACTTCGTCACCAGCGACGGCGAGATGTACTTCGGCGAGGTGGCCTACCGCCCGCCGGGGTTCAAGGTCTTCGAACTGCTCGAGCGTGCCTACGGCTTCAACGCCTACCAGGGCCTGGTGCTCGCGTTCGACCCCAAGACCACCGAGGAGGAGATCACGGCGTTCTTCCCGCGCGAGGTCGTCGACGCCACCGGGCACGCGAGCTGCTTCGGCGTCTACCCGCGGCGACGCGTGGTATCCAGCCTGGAGATCCCGGAGGAGACCGAGGACCACGAGTACTTCGAGTCCCACGAGCTCACCGCACCCGTAGAGGAGACCGTCACCAAGCGGACCGCCTTCGGCACCCACTGGGGGCTGGTCTACTTCTTCGGCGACGACGCCTACGAGATGCGGACCCTCCTGGCGCGCCAGGAGGAGCTCGACTTCTACGTGTGACGGTCCACGGGATTCGTTGACCTGAGTACGGTACCGGGAGGGCACCATCGCCCGGAGATCTGGAGAGTGAACCCAAGTGGCAAACGACGCGCCCGGCGTGGACCGAGTCCTGGACAAGCGGGTGGCCTCGCTCGTCGACGCGACGAGGGCTCTCGGCGAAGCCGGGGAGGTCGGCAAGACCACGCCGAAGCGACGCGTGCTCGACGGCCTGCGCCTGGTGCTGCTCCAGGAGGGCGGCGCCCAGGCCGTGCAGTCGATGGCCCAGGAGCTCGAGTCCGCCGGACTGTTCGATGGGACGGACTGGGCGTCACCGAGCTCACTGGTCCCGGCGCTGAGCACCGGGTCGCTCCGCAGCCCCAACGCCGACACGGCCGTGATGGAGATCGTCAGTGATCTCCGACTGGTCGCGGTGGCGAAGGGGGAGTACGCACATCCCGAGGTGACGGCGGAGGACGCCCTCCAGCACCTCAAGGAGGTCCTGGCCGCCAACGCCTCGCTGCTGTTCACCGTCGCCACCGAAGCGGAACGGGTCCAGCAGGGCCGAATGGCCAAGGTGACCCGCACATCGCTGACGCACATCGCCGAATCCATCGGCTATGACACCGTCCTGGACCAGCTGGTCGAGGAGATCTGGCGGATCCTGCGCCAGCGCCCGATCCAGGTCGACCACATCAAGCAGACCATCACGCAGATCGCCATCGCGCGCCACGATCCCGAGGTGGACACCAGCACCGGTGGCTTCGGCGTGGACCGGCTGATCAGCAGCATCTTCGGCACCACCGAGGCGAGCCGGGAGGATCCCGGGGTGGACATCTACCGCTCCCGCCTGGAGTCGATGGACGAGGGGACCCTGCAGTACGAGGCCGCCGGCTTCGCGCGATCCATGCACGACACGGGTCTGGTCTCGGCGTACCACCCCGTTCTGCTGCGGTTCCTCCGCGAGAAGGGCAGCTTCCTGCTCAGCGAGGCGCTCGGCCTGTCGAGCACCGGGCGCGAGAGCCTCCTGTGCTTCCACGGCCTGGTCGACGCGCTGATCGACGCGGCTATCCATCCCGAGACCGCGCAGTCGGTCTACGGGCTCGCGTTGCTGCTCGAGCGCGGGATCCTGTTCCAGCCGGCCGTCGCGCCCGCGCTGTGGCGACTGCTCGCGCTGCCCTTGTCGGACGACGCGAACGAGCGACTCGCGCTGGCCTACGGGCCTGAGCATCCGGGGCGGATCTGGCTGCTAGCCGGGACGCTGTCGATGCTCGGTCAACCGCTGGGCGTGGGGCAGGGCGACAACCCCACCTGTCAGTCCGCGCGGGCCCTGTCGATGTGGGCCTACAACGATCCCGACTACCTGCTGCAGACTATCGCGTGGGCGGCGCGGGACAACGAGGTGGTCATGCACTTCGAAGGCCGCCCGCTGTCCTCCCGCGAGCTTGAGGCGGGTCTGGCGGAGACCCTGCCCGTGGACCTGGACCCGGTCTCCCTGCTCGTGGTGCCGCACCTGGACCGCATCTATGCGGAGATGGGACGGCTGTGCTCCGATCGCGAGGGCGACCCCCACCGCTGGGTCAACCCGGAGTTCCACGGCTGGTGGGCCGCCCGGGGTTTCCGCATCAACGTGGACGTGGACTCCGGCCGGCTGACCGGGCTCGAGGACTTCCTGCGGCACTTCTACGGCAGCTACCACCCGTTCCACAACGGCAACCAGCCACTGATCCACCCGCAGCCCGCCGGCGTGGCCGTGACCGACAGTTCCGCGCGGTTCGTGGGCTGGCACGCCATCACGATCCTGCGCGTCGCGCTCGACCCCGACGAGACCATGCGCGTGTACTTCTTCAACCCCAACAACGACAGCGGGCAGGACTGGGGCAACGGCGTGGTGGTGAGCACCGCCGGCAACGGCGAACGCTTCGGCGAGTCGTCGTTGCCGTTCGAACAGTTCGCCTCGCGCCTGTACATCTTCCACTTCGACACCCTGGAACCCGGTGAAACCGGGTCGGTGACGGCGGAGGAGATCGCCCGGGTGACCGAGTACATCCACTCCAGCTGGGGCGCGGACCGGCTGCCGGAGATCTGAGCTCCCAGAAGCAGGGTCACCAGGGCATTCGAGAGCGGCTCACCGGAGCATTCGAGCGGATCAGTGAACCCGGACGGGTGGGGCCTGGCACGCTGACAACCGTGTAGCCGCGATGAGACGGTCAACAGCAGTTCTGTCGCCGTCCACCGAGAAGGTGTCGGCCCGGTCCCAAGGTGCTCCCGCGACGATCACTTCCTTGAGCGCCGCCGCCGTGCAGGTGATGGTCGCGTCGTATCCGTCGGGATCCGCTTCCCGCGTCCGAGTGAGGCTGAGCTCCTCTGGTGCCAGGGAGGCGAGATAGGTGCTGGCCGGGCTTCCGGGGCTTCTGGTGTCGCTCACACGCAGGAGGACCTTGTGCGCCTCGACGGCCCCGGAATGCGCCCTGGCATGGGCACGCATGGCCAGGACGATCGTGTCCGGCGACATGCCTGCATCGAGTGGAAGCGACTCTGAGCGCGCTCCCCAGGCCGCCAGGGCGGCATTGACCTCCTCGAGTTGATACCCCCAGTCGGACAGCTCGTAGACATGCGATCCGGTCCCGCCCTTCGAGGGGGCCCTGTGAAGTACACCGGACCGTGCGAGACTGTCTAAACGCCTGGTCAGGGTGGTGGGACCCACACCACTCACGTCTCGCTGCAAGTCTGAGAACCGCTTGGGTCCGAGTAGTAGCTCTCTGATGATGCTCATGCTCCACCGCTCCCCGATCACGTCGAGTGCGTGGGCCGCCGCGCAGCCGTCGTCGTAGGACCCGTACGTGCGTCGTCCACTCATTCACCGAGCCTAACTCCACACTGTGTAGTAACCTCATCGCTACACAGTGTGTAGTGACACTCATGGAGGTTGAAATGGACCGGATGTGGAACCTCGTACACCTCGAGCGGGCAGCACTGATCGATGATCTTCGGCGCCTCGGCGCAGGCGACTGGCAGAGAAAGTCCCTGTGCTCCGGCTGGAGTGTGCAGGATGTCGTGGCACACCTTCTGGATTCGGCCCGGACAACTCGGCTGTCGTTCCTGGTCGGCATGGCTCGTGCTCGGTTCGACTTCGACCGGCAGAACCAGGCGGGCGTGGAGTCGTACCGCACAGCCCGCCCGGCGGACCTCATCCAAGGACTCGAAGAAGTCGTCGATCGCACGTCTGGACCGCCGCAGATGCTGGCGCCGCTGGCGAGCCGGATCGTCGAGGAACTCGCACACGGTGAGGACATCCGCCGCCCGCTCGGCCTTCAGCGACGATACGAGCCCGACGCCTTGACTGCCGCGATCACGTATCAGGCGTCCACGAGTAGGAAATTCGGCGGGGCGAAAGAGGATGTGTCCGAGGTGCGCCTGGTCGCCGACGACATCGGGTGGGAGCACGGCACCGGCCTCGACATCACGGGGCCAGCTGTGGAGATCCTGATGCTCGTCACTGGCCGTCCTCCCCGTGCAGGTTCGCTGTCCGGTCCAGGATTGCTGCCCCGCTGAGGTTCGCTCCGATGGATCCTGGCATTGCTGCTCGTCCGAGATGATCTACGCACGCTGAGGCGCGGATCGGCTGCCGGCGATCTGCGCCCGGCCACCGAGGCGCCGCCGTACCCGACCCGGACGCCCCTCAATATGTGACCATGGCCACATGGCCCTCGCCCTGCCGCATGCTCCCAGCCGACTGGCCTTTGGCGCGGACACGCCCCAGAGCGCGGAAGTGGTCACCGGATGGCACTACGGCTGGCGGGTGCGGCAGGGCTCGGACTCCGATGCCTACCGGGTCCGGCGATACGAGATCGCGGACACCGAGGTGGTCTACTGCGACGCGCCGGCCTGCTCCGGTACCCGGACCAGCGGAGATATCGCCAGCGTCGATGACAGCCGGATCGGATTGCTGATCGTGACCGCGGGGCGCGAGCGGGTCGAGGTCGGGGGAGCGGCCGCCGAGATCGGACCCGGCCAGGCGTTCCTGTGGGACACCCGCGCGCAGGGGACCTTCGTGTGCGAGGCCGGCCTGACCAAGTACACGGTGTTCTTCCCGCGGGCGGTGCTCGAGGGCTGGACCCCGTACCTGGCCGACCTGCTCGAGGCGGGTCCACTGCCGCCCGCGCGGACTCTCGCGATCCGATCGTTGATCGGCGCGGTGGAGTCCACCTCCGATACCGATCTCGCCTCCCAGTCGGCTGCTCCTCTCGCTTCGGCAATGCGGGAACTGCTCTACCTGGCCGTCGACGGCCACACGGTCACGCCGTCCGACCACTCGCTCGAGCGGTGGCGCCGCGCGATTGACTTCGTGGAGAGCAGGTTGCCTGCCTCGACCACCGCCGAGAACGTGGCCGAGCACCTCCACGTCTCCGTCCGGGCCGTCTACCAGTTGTTCGCCGACCGCGGCACGACGCTCCGAAGTCACGTCCGCAGTCGCCGACTGCACCGCGCCACGCGAGACCTGTCGGGCCACCCCGAGAGGTCGATCGGCGAGATCGCCGCTGGGTGGGGTTTCGCTGATCAGGCCTCGTTCACCAAGGCCTACCGCGCGGAATTCGGCGTGACCCCCGGTGTTCATCGCAGGCGGCCGGCGTAGCCGTAGGCCGCGGCGCCATTACAGGTGTAGCGAGTTGCGTGCCGGCTGCAGTGGGTGACAACAGTCTCTGCAGCCACGGCCATATCCACACTGTGACGGTGGTCTCATACTCGAAAGGAAGGTCACGTCGACCCAGACCCGAAGGAGCACACCGTGCGCGAGGACATCCAGTTCGACACCGAGGACGGCACCACCCTGCGCGGCTGGTGGTACAAGGGCTCCGGCGATGCGCGGCCGGTCATCGTGATGGCCCACGGCTTCTCCGCCACCAAAGAGATGTATCTCGACGACTTCGCCGAGCACTTCCACGGCGGCGGCTTCGACGTTCTGGTCTATGACAACCGGGCACTGGGTGCCAGCGACGGCCCGCGCCCCGCCCAGATCGATCCGCTCGAACAGATCTCGGACTACCGCGACGCGATCACCTGGATCTCCACCCAGGAGGGGATCGACCCCCAGCGCATCGGCATCTGGGGATCGAGCTACAGCGGCGCGCATGTCCTGGTGGTGGCGGCCAACGACCGTCGCGTCGGGTGCGTGGTCGCCCAGGTTCCGCTGGTCGACGGCCTGGCCAACGCCCGCCGACTCATCCGATCGGACATGTGGGACGGTCTGAGGGAGGGCTTCAATGCCGACCGCGTGGGCCGGCGAAATGGCGACGAGCCACTGACCATCCCGGTGACCTGGAAGGACTCTCCCGATGAGCCGTGCGTGCTTCCCACGCAGGACACCCACGACTTCTTCTTCGGCCCCATCCAGGAGCGTGCGACCACGTGGAGCAACGAGGTCACCCTGAGGTCGGTCGAGAAGTTCATCGAGTACATCCCGGGTGCCTCGATCGACCGCATCTCGCCGACCCCGCTGATGATGGTCGTGGCCTCCGGCGACGTGCTGACCCCCGCCGACCTGTCGCTCGAGGCGTTCGAGCGGGCCCGCGAACCCAAGAAGGTCCTCGTGGTCCCCGGGGGGCACTTCGACGCCTACGTGGACGAGCAGTTCGAGCTCTCTGCGCCCCAGCAGCTCGACTGGTTCCGCACCCACCTCGGCTGACTGGTGCGGGCCGCCGGGGGAGCAGCCACGCCCGCATCAGCCGCCCCGGCTTGCGATGCCGGAATGGACCATTCCGGGCGCGCGAGTCGGGGGCGGGTGTGCAGAGAGGGCGCGCAGGCCGAAGGGGCCGCGCTACCTCGGGGCGAGAGCGTGCAAAGGGGGTGCGTAAGTCGGAGGGGCGGCGCGACCCGACCGCTCACGACCCGACCGCTCACGACCCCGCGCTCATCACCCCGTGCTCACCGCGAACCCCGTGCTCACCGCGAACCCCGTCCTCGCGAACCCCGTGCCGTCCCAGCGGCAGCATCAGCGGCCGGCCGGACGTGGGGTCGGGGATCACCACGGAGTCGAGCCCGAACACCGCGCTCACCATCTCCGTGGTGAACACCTCCCGGGGCGCCCCGGCGCAGTGCACGCGCCCGTCGGCCAGGGCCACCAGGTGGTCGGCGTAGCGCGCGGCCAGGTTGAGGTCGTGCAGGACCATCACGATGGTGGTGCCGCGATCGCGGTTGAGGTCCACCAGCAGGTCCAGCACCTCCACCTGGTGGGCCACGTCGAGGAACGTGGTGGGCTCGTCGAGCAGCAGCAGGTCGGTGTGCTGGGCCAGGGCCATGGCTATCCACACGCGCTGGCGCTGACCGCCGGACAACTCGTCCACGGCCCGGTCGGCCAGCTCGAGGGTGCCGGTGGCCTCGAGGGCTGCGGCCACGGCCTCGTCGTCGTCCCTACTCCACCTCGAGAGCATCCCCTGGTGGGGATTGCGCCCGCGGCCCACCAGGTCGGAGACGGTGATCCCCTCCGGCGCGATGGGGGACTGGGGGAGCAGCCCCAGCGTGCGGGCCAGCTTCTTGGCGGGGATGCGGTGCACCTGCTCGCCGTCCAGGAGCACCTGCCCGCCGCGGGGCTTGAGGAGCCGGGACATGGACCGCAGCAGCGTGGATTTCCCGCACGCGTTGGCGCCGACGATCGCGGTGATCCGGCCCGGCGGCACCTGGAGTTCCAGATCGTGGATGACGGTGCGGTCGCGGTAGCCCAGGTCGAGGCCGGTCGCGTGGAGGGAGTGGTCGGTGGTCACAGTGAGCCTCCGGTGCGATTGCTGCGGGCGATGAGGTAGATGAGGTACGGCGCGCCGAGCACTCCGGTGATCACGCCCACCGGGTAGCGGGAACCGAAGGCGTACTGGCCCACCAGGTCCGCGCCGAGCACCAGAACCACACCCACCAGCGCCGCCGGCACGAGCGGCGAGCCGTGCGGCCCCACCAGACGCGCGGCGATGGGCCCGGACAGGAAGGCCACAAAGGCGATGGGCCCGGCGGCCGCGGTGGCAAAGGCGATCAGACCGACGGCGGCCACGATCAGCAGTATCCGGGTGAACTCGGTGCGCACGCCGAGCGCGGAGGCGGTGTCGTCGCCCAGCCGCAGCATCGACAGGTCGCGGGATTTGAACAGCAGCACCGGGGCGAAAACCAGGCACGCCAGCAGCACCGGCTGCACCTGGGACCACGAGGCGCCGTTGAGGCTGCCGGTGATCCAGCGCATGGCCTCCTGCAGCTCCCACTGCGGTGCGGTCTTGAGGATGTAGTTGGTGGCCGCGTTGAGCATGGCCGCGGTACCGATGCCGATCAGCACGAGCCGCGTGCCCACCACCCCGCCGCGGTAGGCCAGCAGGTAGATGGCCAGGGCCACGGCGATCCCCATGACGATCGCGAACGCCGACACCTGCGCGCCGCCCAGGCCCAGGACCACGATCGCGAATGCCGCCGCCGCGCTGGCGCCGGAGCTGATGCCGATGATGTCGGGGGAGGCCAGCGGGTTGCGCAGCATGGTCTGGAACGTCACGCCGCCGAAACCGAAGCAGATGCCGGTGAGCACCGCGAGCACCGCGCGGGGCAGGCGCAGCCGCCCGACGGTGAACGAGGCGCCGGCCACGTCCTGGCCCAGGATCACGCCCAGCACGTCGGCCGGGGGGTAGAATGTCCTGCCCACCATGAGGCTGGCGGCGAACAGCGCCGCGGCCACCAGGGCGAGCGCGGTCATGACGATCAGGCGCCGTCGCCTCCGGCTTCGGCGACCGCGGGTGATCAGCTCGACGGACTCCGGGCGGGCGGTGGTCAGGGTGCCGGTGGCCGGGGCGTTCGTGGCCGGAGCAGTGGTGGCCGGAACGTTCGAGGTCGCAGCGTTGCTCGTCGTCGTCATCACACCTCCCTGACCTTCTGGCGGCGCACGATCGCGATGAAGATCGGGG
>NZ_JAALDX010000059.1 GCF_014145095.1 Dietzia sp. SLG310A2-38A2
GACTGCGAGGCCACCCGGACGGCACCCCCCAGGTCGGTCGCGGCCTCGAACACGGTGACGCGGTGCCCGCGGCCGGCGGCGACACGCGCGGCCTCGAGTCCGGCAGGCCCTCCGCCGATCACGTAGACGTCCTTCGTCTCCTCCGCGCGTACCCCGACGTTCCGGTGACGACCCCGGCCGATCTCGGCGTTGACCGCACAGTGCAGGTGGGGATCGAAGGCGCGGCAGTCCTGGTTGATCCCCAGACAGCCACGGACCTCGCCTAGCCGCCCCTGCGCGGACTTGATCGGCAAGTCCGGGTCCGCCAGTAGCGCCCGCGCCATGCCGACGAGATCGGCCTTGCCACTCTTGATGATGTGGTCGGCGGTCGCCGCGTCGCGGATCCGCTGCCCCACCAGCACGGGCAGTCCGGTCTCGGCGCGGACGCGCGCCGCGGAGTCTACGGCCACAGCGTCGGGGTGCGTGGAGTCCTTGACGTACGCGCCGCGTGTGCCGTGGGTGATGCTGAAGTAGTCGACCGCCCCCGAGGCGGTGAGATGCCGCGCGATCCGCACACAGTCCTCGATCCCCATCCCGCCGGGGATCTCCTCCTCCCCGCTGAGCCGCACACCGAGGACCATGCCGTCGGGCATCGCTTCCCGCATGGCGGCCACCACCTCGTCGAGGAACCGCATGCGGCCGGCGAGGTCCCCGCCGTACCCGTCGGTCCGCCTGTTGGTGAGGGCGGACATGAACTGGGCCGGCAGGTAGCCGTGCGCGGCGTGGATCTCGGCGCCGTCGTATCCCGCGCGGGCCAGATTCGCAGCGGAGATCCGCCACCCCTCGACGATGTCCGCGATCTCCTCGACCGACAGCTCGTGCGGGGGGTAGGCGTCGCGGGGGGTCTTGAGGGCCGACGGCGCGGAGGGCGGAGAGTCGGACTCACCCCCGATGAACTCGCGTCCGAGGTGGACCAGCTGGCCGATGATCTTGGCGCCGTGCCGGTGGACAGCCGCCGCCTTCTCGGTGAGGGCGGGGACCACCTCCTCGGTGTAGGCCTCGACCAGCTTGCGGGACCGCAGGGTCGTGGACGGGTGGACCACCGTCGCGCCCCCGATGATCAGCCCGACCCCGCCGGCGGCCAGACGCTCGAAGTGATCCTGGTCGCCGTGGGTGGGCACACCGTCGGTGGCCATGCTCGTCCCGGCGGGCAGCGCGACCAGTCTGTTCCGCAGGGTGAGTGCGCCGAGCGGGAACGGGGAGAAAGCGTGGGGGAACTCTGTGGTCACCTGGGGTCCTTCCGGGCGGGCAACGGGCGGGGGTTCGGGGACGGGGCGGGGTCAGACCCCGGC
>NZ_JAALDX010000543.1:0-1719 GCF_014145095.1 Dietzia sp. SLG310A2-38A2
CGGTGCCGTCACGGGTGCAGCGCCGGGCGCCGCCACGGCAGCCGCCTCCGGGGTCGCGGAGTGGTCCACGGCCTGGCCGGCCCCCTCCATCTGCAGTACCTCGAGGCCGGCGTCGGCGATCATCTGCAGATCCTCGCCGCCGGGCTGGCCCTCGCTGGTGAGGTAGTCGCCCAGGAACAGCGAGTTGGCCACGTAGAGGCCCATGCCCTGGAGGTAGCCGAGGTGGCGTTCGCGGCCGGCGGCCATCCGGATCTCGGTGTCGGGGGCGACGAAGCGGACCATTGCGAGGATCCGTAGGCAGTCGCGCGGGTTGAGCGTGTCCACGCCCTCGAGCGGGGTGCCGTCGAAGGGCAGCAGGAAGTTCACCGGGATCGAGTCGACGCCCTTGGCGCGCAGGTCGAAGGCCAGCTCGACCAGCTGCTCGCGGGTCTCGCCCATGCCGGCGATGAAGCCCGAGCACGCCGACAGGCCCGCGCCGTGCGCCTGGCTCACGGTGTGCTCGCGGTCGGCGTAGGTGTGGGTCGTGCAGATCTCCTCGTAGTGGCTCTCCGCCGTGTTGAGGTTGTGGTTGTAGGCATCGGCGCCGCTCGAGCAGAGTTTCTCCGCCTGCCCGTCCTTCAGCGCGCCCAGGCAGGCGCACACCTCGACGCCCGGGGTGTCGGACTTGATGGCCTCGATGATGTCGGAGACCTTGCCGACCTCGCGGTTGCTCGGTCCGGTGCCGCTGGCGACCAGGCACACGCGCGAGGCGCCGGCCGCGATGCCAGCCTTGGCCGCGGTGACGGCTTCCTCGGTGTTCAGCCAGGTGTAGCGCAGGATGCCGGCGGTCGAGTTGAGCCGCTGCGAGCAGTAGAAGCAGTCCTCCGGGCACAGGCCGCTCTTGAGGTTGACCAGGTAGTTGACCTTGACCTTGTTGTCGAAGTGCTCGAACCGCAGCCGGGATGCGGCCGCGACCACCTCCATGAGCTCGGCGTCGGACGAGTCAAGCACGGCGAGTGCCTCCGTCGCATCGATCGCCCCGCCGTCGAGAATGCGGTCCGCGAGCTCGTGCCAACGGGTGGTCGTGGTGGCCATGGTTCCTCCTGAACGCCGTTCATTGAACGCCGTTAAGGTAGCGGGAATTCGCCGACTTGTACAGCGTTCAGGTTTCAGGCGCGTCGGAGCTGCGGGAGGGGCGATAGGGTTACCGGTCGTGGCTCTCAACAAGTCGGCCGTCGTCGACACCGCGCTCGGACTCCTGCACGAAGCGGGGTTGCCCGGCATGTCGATGCGCACGCTGGCGACGCGGCTGAACGTCCAGCCGAGTGCTCTGTACTGGCATTTCCCGTCTAAGCAGGCGCTGCTCACCGCCGTGGCCGAACGGGTCCTGGCGGACGTGGCCCCGGTGGAGGCCGGCGCCTCGGCCGCGGACGAACTACGCGGGGTGACGCGGGCGATGCGGATCGCTGTCGCGGGGGTGCCCGACGGGGCCGAGATCGTGGCACTCGGGCTGGCCGCCGGGGCGGTGAATCCGGTGGCCGAGGCGGTCGCACGGACGTGTGCGCGGCACGGGGGCGATGATCGGGCAGCGGGCCTGACCACTGCTCTCACCGCCTACGTCCTGGGCGTGACGATCGAGGAGCAGACCCACCACAACCTCGCCGCCGTGGACCCCGCGATGCCGCGCGTCGACTACGACTCGCGATTCGACGAGGGGCTCGAGGCGATGCTGGCGGGTAT
>NZ_JAALDX010000543.1:1827-1930 GCF_014145095.1 Dietzia sp. SLG310A2-38A2
ACCGTGCCCGCACGCCAACCGGGCCCGCACGCCAACCGGGCCCGGGCATCGAAAAGGACGTTCCGCACACCTGCTTCTCCTTGGAGTCAAGTGGTTGTTGCAA
>NZ_JAALDX010000544.1:0-7736 GCF_014145095.1 Dietzia sp. SLG310A2-38A2
CGGGCGCCCGCTGCGATTCGGGCGGCGGACGCGCGCGCCCGCTCCCACCGAGGGTTCGACATGCTCAGAGGGTAGCCGCCCGTGCTCCCGTGGTGCGGTGTGTGGTCGCGTGCCCGGCCTCCAGCCGGACCACGCGATCGGCGGAGGCGACAAAGCGCTCGTCGTGGGACGCGCACCCGACGGCGACGCCCCGGGCGGCCTGCTCGACCAGTAGGTCGTGGATGTGCTCCCGACTGGCGGAATCCAACCCGGCATCCGGTTCGTCCATCAATACGATGTCGGCGCGGCTCGCGAGCGCCTGCGCGAGAAGGGCACGCTGTCGCTGGCCACCGGATAACTCCGTCAGGGAGCGGGACTCGAGACCGTCCAGGCCGACCGCCTCGATCATCTCGGACACGACGCCGCGGGCCTCCCGCCTGCCGATCCGCCGCCCCCACGTCCCCATCGAGACTGTGTCGCGGACCGTGAGAGGGAGGGTCTCCGGCGCGGCGGGCCGCTGGACGACGAGCGCGACGGAGCCGAGCCGGTGCACCTCGCCCCTCAGGGGCGCCCGGACGCCGGCGAGCAGTTCCACGAGCGTGGATTTGCCTGAACCGTTGGGCCCGGCGAAGGCGGTGAGGGTGCCGTATGTCAGCTCCACGGAGACGTCGTGGAGTACCTCTCGACCCGCGTAGCCGAAACACAGCCCGTGGGCGCTGATGGCCGGACCTGGTGGGGACATGCTCTGTGACTCCTTGTTGATAATGAATCCCGTTATGGATACTGTACGTCCTCGTGTCCCTGCTCCTCGATCCGTTCAGCACCGCGTTCGTCGCGCGTGCTCTCGTCGGCGGCGTCCTGGTGGCCGTGATCTGCGGGGTGGTCGGCACCTGGGTCGTCATCCGGGGCATGGCGTTCTTCGGCGAGGCGATCGGGCACGGGATGCTCCCGGGAGTCGCCCTGGCCACAGTTCTCGGCTTTCCGGCACTGGTGGGCGGGGCGGTCAGCGCGGTGGCGATGAGCGCGGCGATCGGGGCACTGCAGAAGCGCGGCAAGCTCTCCTACGACACCACGATCGGGCTGCTGTTCGTCACGATGCTCTCTGTCGGGGTGATCATCGTGTCCCACTCCGGCAGCTTCGCCACGGACGCCACGGCCATCCTCTTCGGTGACATCCTGGCGATCCGCGGTCCCGAACTCGTCACCCTGGCCGCCGCGCTGGCGGTCACATTGGCCGTGGCCGCCCACTTCCACCGGGCCTTCGTCGCCGCGGCCTTCGACCCCCGCGTCGCCCAGACCCTGGGGCTGCGGCCGAGGGTCGCACAGGTTGCGCTGGTCGGACTCGTGACCCTCGCGGTAGTCGCGTCGTACCAGGCCGTCGGGACCCTGCTGGTGGTGGCTCTGCTGCTCGCCCCCGTGGTCGCCGCGAACCGATGGACCAGGCGCATCCCGTCGACCATGGCACTCGCCGCGGTGTTCGGGAGCGCCGCCGTGGTGATCGGTCTGCTCGCCTCGTGGCACGCCGGGACGGCCGCCGGCTCCTCCATCGCGTTCTCGGCGATCGCCCTGGCCGGGGTCTCGGCGTCGGTGCACGCGGCCCGCCAGACGCTTCGGACCACCCGGCTCTCGCGCCACCGCCCCCTGGTCAGTCCGGCCGCCCCGGCCACAGCGGACGCACCCGCACCGTGAGACACCCCTCGAGAAAGCAGAGCATGAACACCCTCAGATCGATCGCCCCCCTCGGCGTCGTCGTCGCCCTGATACTCACCGGATGCGCGGGTGGCCCGGACGACCCGGACGCCGCCACGGCCGGGACCGCCCCGATTGTGGAGGAGTCCTCACCGCAGGGGACCGGCAGCGGGCACGGTGAGATCGAGGGCGCCGAAGAGGTGGCCGAGCCGCAGCTACACCTGGTGAGCATCGACCGCACCGGTGCGGTCGGGATGCTCAACCTGCTGGACGGGACCACGACCGAACCGGGAAGCATCGACCCGCCCACGGCGGTCACCTCGGACGGTCGGTACCTGTTCGCCGACACCGACGCCGGCGTGGAGATCGTCGACAGCGGCGTGTGGACGTGGGACCACGTCGATCACTTCCACTACTACCGGACCTCCCCGAGCATCCTGGGGTCCGTGCCCGGCGACGGACCGGCGATCGTGACGACCTCCGGGAACGCGACCACCGGCGGCACCGGGGTCTTCTTCCCCGAGTCGGGCGACGCGGTACTGCTCAGCAACGAGGCCCTGTCCGAGGGCCGGGTCGAGGAGGTCTTTCGCTTCGAGACCGAGCCACACGAGGGTCTGTCCGCCCCCCTCGGCGGTGGCGCGCTGGTCACCACCGTCGACGAGTCGGGAACCGTGTCCGGGGTCGAGTTCTACGGGGCCGACGGTTCGCCGGTCGACGGTGCCACGGCGCCTTGCGCAGACGCTCAGGGCGCCGTGACCACCCGCATCGGTGTGGTCGTGGGGTGCGCGGACGGGGCGATACTGGCCACCTACGAGGAGGGCGAACCACAGTTCGAGCACATCGCCTTCCCCGAGGGGACCCAGGCGCCGCGCGCGGCCGACTTCCGGGGCCGCAAGGGCCGCCCGGCCGTGGCCGCGCTCGCCGGGGACCAGGGCTTCTGGCTGCTCGACACCCGGGCGCGCGAGTGGCAGTTCGTGCCGACGGATCAGCCCTTGGTGCAGGTCTCGGCGGCGAGCGACGACGACTCCCACGTGGTGGCTGTGGACCGGCAGGGCCGCATCCGCGTCTTCGACGGCGAGGCCGGGACCGAGATCGCTGCCACCGATCCACTGCTGGCCGAGGCGGTCGCGACGCCGGAGACCTCCGCCGGGATCGAGCTCACCGTCGACAGGGAGCGGGCGTACGTCAACGACCCCGTCGCGGGGGTCGTCCACGAGATCGACTACCGCGGGGACGCGCGCGTTGCCCGGAGCCTGGAGACACCCACCTCGCCTGACTTCGTCGCGGAGACCGGACGATGAGGCGGCGCTCGATGCTGTCCGCCGTGCTGGTCACCGCGGGACTGGCCTTGTCCGGGTGCGCGATCGTGGACGGCGCCACGGCCGACCATCCGACCATCGTCGTGACGACCAACATCCTCGGTGACGTGGTGGAGAACGTGGTGGGGGAGGCGGCCGACGTCACGACGCTGATGAAGCGCAACGCCGACCCGCACTCGTTCGAGATCTCCGCCCAGGAGGCGAGCCTGATGGATCGCGCCGACCTGGTGGTGTCCAACGGATTGGGGCTCGAGGAGGGGCTCCAGCAGCACCTCGACCGGGTGGCCGACACCGGCGTGCCGATGCTCGTCGCGGGGGAGCAGGTCGAGGTCATCGACTACTCGGAAGGGGATGCCGGCGGCACCGCCGACCCGCACTTCTGGACCGACCCGGCCCGCATGGTCGACGTGGTCGACGCGCTGGAGGCCGAGCTGGTGGAGGTCGACGGCATCGACCGGGCTGCCGTCGAGGCGGGCGCCGACCGGTACCGGGAGGAGCTCGACGAGCTCGACGACGAGATGACCGCGGCCTTCGACACCATCCCGGCGGACAACCGCGCCCTCGTGACCAACCACCACGTCTTCGGCTACCTCGCCGAGCGTTTCGACTTCCGCGTCCTCGGCGCGGCCATCCCCGGCGGGACCACCCTCGCCTCCCCCAGCGCCTCCGACCTCGACGGGCTCGCCTCGGCGATCACCGAGGCCGGCGTCCCCGCGATCTTCGCCGAGTCCTCCCAGCCGGATCGGCTGGTGCAGGTACTCGCGAGCGAGGCCGGTATCGACACCCGGGTGATCGAGTTGTTCACCGAGTCGCTCACCGAACCGGGCGAAGGCGCCCCCAGCTACCTGGAGATGATGCGCGCGAACACCGAGCGCATCGTCGACGGGCTCTCCACCTGACCACCTACGAAAAAAGAAGGACGATTGATGAGAACACGACATACCCGCGGGGCCGGAGCGGTCGCGATGATCGCGACGGCAGCGCTGCTCGCGACCGCCTGCGGCACCGGTGGCGGCGACGCTGACGGAGACGACGCCGAGGCACAGAACACCGCCGCCACCACCACCTCGGCAGCCTCGGAGGCGGATTCCTCGGAGAACCGCCTGGCCGTGGCGTACGAGAACGGCATCGCGGTCCTCGACGGCGAGACCCTGGAGGTCATCGAGGAGTTCGAGACCGAGGAATTCACCCGCCTGAACGCGTTCGGCGACGGGCAGACCGTGCTGGTGACCACGTCCGACGGGTTCCAGGTGCTCGACACCTCGGTTCCCGAGCTCACCGACCTGGTGATCGAGGCCGAGACCCCGGCGCACGTCGTCCGCCACGCCGACAAGACCGTGCTGTACGACGACGGGACCAGTGACACCTTCGTCTTTGACACCGCGGCACTCGCCGACGCCGAGGGCGAGCTCCCCGAGTTCGAGACCATCCCCGGCGACCAGGCCCACCACGGTGTCTCGATCGTGCTGACCGACGGCACCTTCCTCACCACCATCGGTGACGACGAGGGCCGCACGGGCGCGTTCGCCGTCGACGCCGACGGCGAGGAGATCGCCCGCAACGAGGAGTGCCCCGGCATCCACGGCGAAGGCACCGCTGCCGGCGAGACTGTGATCTTCGGCTGCGAGGACGGCGCCCTGGTCTACCAGGACGGGGAGTTCGAGAAGATCACGGCTCCCGACGAGTACGGCCGAATGGGCAACGCGTACGTGAGCGAGGACAGCCCGCTCGTCGTTGGTGACTACAAGGACGACCCGGACGCCGAGAGCGTCCTGCTCACCAAGATCGCGCTGATCGACACCGAGGCGGGCACCCACGAGGTCGTGGACCTGCCGGAGGGCGTCGGGTACACCTGGCGCGACGTCGTGCGCGGCCCGAACGACATGGCCTACCTGCTCGGCACCGACGGTGCCATCCACGTGATCGACCCGGCCACCGGCGAGATCACCGAGACCTACGACGTGATCGACCCCTGGGAGGGGCCGGCGGAGTGGCAGGACGCGCACCCGTCCATCGTCGTGAACGGGGACATCGCCTACGTGAGCGAGCCGGCGAAGAACACCGTCCACGCCGTCGACCTCGCGACCGGTGAGGTCGTCGCGTCGGGACAGACCCCGGGTGCGCCGAACGAGATGGCGGTCGCGTTGGGCTAGAGCCTGCTTCTACGACCGACGCCGATCATCGCTGCGGATGGCGATGGTCGGCGTCGGTGTTTGTGCAGGTGGTGAGGGGCCGATGGCGGGTGCACTGGTATCCGAGGGGCTGAAATGCGGCGCGACGCCGTGACCGCACGGATAGCTCCAACGCTATCGACGTGACGGTTGACGGCGATGACGCCCCGGACACTGTATGGGTCACTGGGTACACCCATGCGGGACAGTCGGCGATCCATCATCGGCGCTGTGTCGCAGGGTGTGTTTCGCCACTTGTGAAACATCGTCCCGTCGGGTCTAGAGTGTATCGATACACAAACCGGGCGAAAGGGTCTTCTGGTGGCTGATCGGATCGGGACGTTGCTCAACCGTTCGGGTGACGGTGGCGAGGAGGTGCTCATCGTCACCCGCGGGAAGGTGCGGACTCGGTTCCGTCGCCGCGACGAGTTGGACTGGAACTTCCGGGTGGAGTCAACGGACTCGGAGAACATCGTCGAGGGGAAGCCAAAGCCGGATCCGACGCCGCCTCGGCGATCTTCGCGCTCGCGCGGGCAGCGGGTGGCGTATGTGCGGGTGTCGGCCGCGGATCAGAACGAGGCGCGTCAGCTCGAAGCGGTGGGGGAGTGCGACCGGGTCTATGTGGAAAAGCAGTCCGCACGCTCTCGTGCTGATCGCGAGAAGCTCGCAGAGTGCATCGGGTATCTGCGAGACGGTGACGAGCTGGTTGTTGCGTCGATGGACCGGCTCGCTCGTTCCCTGGTCGATCTCAAGCAGATCGTTGGAGAGATCACCGCGAAGGGTGCGAGCGTGGAGTTCGTTCACGAGCGGGCTACCTACGCCGCCGGCGCCCAGGACCCTCGAGCCGATCTGATGCTCTCACTGCTCGGGGCGTTCGCAGAATTCGAGCGAGCCATCATCCGTGAACGCCAGGCTGAGGGCATTGCCATCGCCAAGGCGAAAGGCAAGTACAAGGGACGTAAACGCGTCCTGACCGACGAGCAGATCGCTCGCGCCCGCGACCGTATCGAAGCGGGGGAGGGGCCGTCGGCAGTCGCCCGCGATCTCGGAGTGGGTCGGTCCACGCTGTACCGCGCTCTGCAGCGACAGGGGTAGGTATGGGCGGTAGCGAACCCTTCCACAACGGCTAATGAACGGGAACAGCCGGTTTGAGGGCCGCCGCCGAGCGCCACTGCGCTGGCCCGACTCCTTGGTCCATCGATCGCGCACCGAGCCTGGTGTGCCGCAACCTCATTGGCCCTTGCGGATTCGGAAGGGCCAGATCGACCTTGCCAGGCGCCGCCCGGCAAGGCCCCCCGTGATCTAAAATAGCTCTAAATAAGAGCCACCATTTTCCGCTGGTTGCCTCTATGTCATTTATCCCTCGTGACTTCAAGGAGACCTCGGTGAATCAGAATCGTCCGACTGGCCCATGGAGGGCGCCAGGGAAGTCGCCGCAGGGTAGCCCAACTTCCAGACCTGTCCCGCCAAAGAACTCTCGCCGGTGGATGATCGCAATCGGCTCTCTGATGGCCGTAGGCATCGTCGTGGCAGTCTCGACCGGCGTTGATGAAGGCGGTAGCGCGAGTTCTCCGGCCGCCTCGACGACGGCTCGAGCTGCGTCATCGACAACGGAGCCTCCTCCGGAACCGTCCCCTGAGCAGGTCCCGGAACGCAATATTGAAGGCGAGTTGACTGAAGTCATTCGTGAAGATGTTCCAACAGCCACTGTCGTCTACACAAAAGACGACAATACAGTCCACGTCATCGTTGTCACAATGGGCGGGATCAGGGCACAAACAAAACCAATACTAAAGGCAGTCAAAGACGCGAACATAGACGCGATGTTGCGCATTGATGCGTTAGCCGACCTGAAAGACAGATACGGAAACTCATCTCCAGACACGGTGCTCAGGGTGATGTATAAGCCCGAAACGGTGGCGCGCATCGACCCCGACGGAATCGACCTTCGTCATATATGGGCTGTGGCCGACGAATCGTACGTGCATCCAGCACTGGAATGGTGAACGATGTGCGGACTAAAATAGCGGAGCACTTTCCGTACGACCTCGAGGCGGTGGGTGTAGCTACCGTGACGCGTCTAGCTGAGATGTCCCGGCTCTGTTGTTGCATTTAGTCGTGTCCTGCACTCCAAACTCGTGCGACACGTTTACGAGACGCGCAGACTCGCCCGCGACGCCGCCCAGATCGCCTCGAGACGTGTCTCGGTAGAGGATCGTCAAACGAGACACTCCAAGGGTGCACTCTTTGGGGGAGGCGGGGGTCGCCTGGATAGGGGAGGGCCTCGAAGTCCTATATCGTCCTTCGTCTTCGGCCCTCACTGCCGGCGATGCTCGCACGATGCATTGGGTGTCCAGCCCTCCTCGCTGATGGTAGCGTCACTAGCTGTGAAGACGACGTGGTAGGTAGCAAGTTCGGAGACCTAGGGGCCCTGAGTAACGAGGCGACGGTCGAACAGTTTTTCGTTGTGCGCCTGATGAAGGATCTTGGCTACAAAGACGTCCAGATCAAGCCCAAGGCCACGATTGACGAGCTCAAGATCTCAAAGGGTGAGAATGACAACCCCATTTGGCCCCGC
>NZ_JAALDX010000544.1:7746-7894 GCF_014145095.1 Dietzia sp. SLG310A2-38A2
ACCCATGCGGCGGTTGCGTACTCGACGTCGGCGAGCGTCTTGTACGGCCCGTCGTGGAAGACCGACGAGCGGATGCACTCGGCTTTGTATAACCCGTTGATCGTCTCCATGAGCGCGTTATCGTAGGATTATCCGGCTAATCGGGGGC
>NZ_JAALDX010000544.1:7904-10101 GCF_014145095.1 Dietzia sp. SLG310A2-38A2
CCAGCTCGGCCTTGAACAGCGAATTGAACGCCTCGGCCATCGCATTGTCGTAGGATTATCCGGCTAATCGGGGGCCTGATGGGCCGTTGGCCGGATAACGCGGTCAGCGGCGCATGCGGCGGAGTTGCTCGTCGTGGCGGCGCACTTGCTCTGCGAGGCAGTTGACCGCGGTTCGCAGGGTCGCGAGTTCATCTGTGAGCGAGGCCATCGGAGTTTCGGGGTGCTTGTGGTGCTCGACGATGGTGCGCAGTTCAGTGCTGCGATAGATCGTCGAGCGGCTCAGTCCGGTGGCGGCTGCGATGGCGACGACCGTGATCGGTTGGCCTTCGCGGGCCAGGTCTGTGCAGGCGCGTTCGACGAGGTTGATCTTGCCGCGGGCGGTCATCCTGCGGCCGCTTCCGTGTCGGCGATGAGCGCATCGAGGCGGTTCAGGAGCTTGTGGTGGCGGTCGGCTTCGTCGATCCACCCTCGGCTTTCGGCGTCGCGGGCAAGTGCTTCGGCGTCTATGCGTTGGGCCGCCAGGATCGGCAATGATGAAGGCTCTGTGCGGTAGCTGGGGCAGTGTTCGCAAATGTTGGCGTAGGTGCAGGCGCCCTGGGCTGGGGCTCGTAGACAGAATCCTCCTGCCATGCGCGATTTGAGCAGCGGCGTGTCCTGCCAGGGACGTCCGCCGGTGATGTCGGCCAGCGGAATTTGGATCCGGCCACCGGGGCTGCCCGGTGCCGGGTTCTGGGGCGGGGTGTTCTGTTTGGCCAGGTCCAGGGCTCGTTCGTATTCCTCGCGGATGGTGGTGTCGAAGAGTCGGCCGTAGCGCAAGCTCATCTCGGCGCTGACGTGACCGAGTAGGGCCATCAGTGCTTGCAGGGAGACGCCAGCGTTGACCAGTGCGGTCGCGTAGGTGTGGCGCAGCTGGTGGGAGGTGATGTGGTCGAGTCCGGCGATATCGGCGGCGTGGTTGAGTTCGGCGCGCACGCCCTGTTGGGTCAGTCGGCGTCCGAGGTAGGTGAACAGAAACTGTGCTCGGCGCCGGTACCGCGGGTGAGGCAACGGCTGGCAGTGGGAGCGAATCCGGATGACCCTGTCGATCAGTTCGAGGGTCTGATCATCGAGTGGGACCATCCGCTCGGTGGCCATCTTGCCCAGGGGAACCTTGAGCCAGGAGCCATTGCCGTCGATCTCGTGGACGCAGTCCAGTTCCAGGTCGAGCAGCTCGCCGATACGTAGTCCACAGGCTCGCTGCAGGCGCAGAGCCAGCGCAGCGAGCTCGTTCGCGGGATGGGTGGTCAGTGCTTGTTGCAGGCGCCGATCAGCGTCGATCGGTAGGTACCGTGGCAGCACCTGCGGGAGTTTGGGGATGTCATCGCGGAAGAGCACCTTCCTGCCGGGGGCCGCGTCCCAGCCCCACTCGGTGATATCGGTCAGGAACGTCATCACGGCGATCACGCGTCGGTTGTGGTCGCCGTTGCTGATCGGTTTTCCGTCCTTGTCGCTGACCGAGTCGGGCAGCGAGGACAGCCAGGGCTCGATATGGTGGCGCCGATCCAGGTCGGCCACGCTGGCAAGGTCAGGATCGATGCCGGTCAAGAACACACCGAAGTGCTTGAGTCGGGTGGCCATGGTCGAGACGGTCTTGACCTGGCAGGTTGCCTTCTTTCGCTCCAGGTAGGCGACCATTTCGTCCCGGATCGATGGGGTGATCTCGGCCAGTCGCTCAGCCAGCGGGATCGGGCCCCCGGCGCGGGGCAGTTGGTCGACCACGCCCAGGTGGTACAGCACCGTCTGGGTGGTGCTGATCGCCGATAGGTAGTGGCTGTGGCTGGTCCCGGTACGCCGTCCTCGTTCATGGCAGGCTGCGGCGAACGCATCGAGGTCGCTTTGGGTCAGCTTGAGAATGACAAGCCCGTTTGGCCCCGCTGTGCTGTTTTGATTTGGCCCCACCCTCGCGATGGGTGAGGGGTCGGTGCGCCGATGGCCGGCGTCCTGGTCGGTCAGGCGGTTGCGGGCTCCTTTCGGTGTTGGGCTGCGGTGCTGGCCAGTCGGTAGGAGGCGGTGCCGGTCTGGATGATGTGGGCGTTGTAGGTCAGGCGGTCGACCACGGCTGCGGCCAGTCGGGGGTCGGTGAAGGTGGTGCCCCATTCGCTGAACGGAGCGTTGGAGGCGCAGGCGATGGAGGCTCGTTCCTCTCGCGCGGTGATGA
>NZ_JAALDX010000060.1 GCF_014145095.1 Dietzia sp. SLG310A2-38A2
CCCCCCGGCGGGGTGACGGGTGGGACCTCGTCGTCGTCGGACAGGGTCCCCGCCCCCGCCGACCCGGCGGCACCCGCCGGAGGAGTCTCGCGCGACGCGGCACCCCCGCGTTGCCTGGCGTCCAGGCGCAGGAGGATGAGCGCCGCGGCGAGCAGCGCGAGGGCCAGGAGGAACCAGAACACGACCATGTCCACAGAGGGTAGTCAGCGCTGGTGGGGTTGCCCGCCAGGCACTACGGCGCTGCGTGACCTGGACGCGCCAGGGCGCCGGCAGAGGTCCGGGTTAGCGAGGACTCTCGCCCAGCGCGATCGGCCGCCTACGGTCCGCCGACCACTGCGACCACGACCCCGGGAACAGTCGCCCCGCCTCGATCCCGGCCACCTCCATCGCCGCGAGCGCATGGCACGCGTGGATGCCCGAACCGCAGTAGACCACGGTGTCCCTACCGCTGGTCACGCCCACGTCGGCGAACATCTGACGGATGCGCTCGGCGGGAAGGAACCGACCGCTCTCGTCGAGGAACGACGAGGTGGGAAGATTGACGGCGCCCGGGATGTGGCCGGCCCGCGAATCCATCGGCTCGGTGTGGCCGGCGTAGCGCTCGGCCGCGCGGACGTCGATCAGGACGCCCTCGCCGGGGCTGGCCTCCGTCTCGTCGATGTCGGCCGTGCGCATGTGATCGAGCCTGAAGGTGAAGTCGCCGCGCTCGACCGGGTTGCCCGGCCCCACCGCCAGGTCCTCGCCCTCGGCGATCCAGGCCTTGAGACCGCCGTCGAGGAGATAGACGTCCTCCTTGCCGGCCCAGCGCATCAGCCACCACGCGCGCGCTGCGGAGGTGTTCCCGGAGTCGTCGTAGATCACCACGCGGCTGTCGTTGTCCACCCCGGCGCGGCGCAGGGCGTCCTCGAAGTCGTCGGGCGAGGGCAGCGGGTGACGGCCCTCGCGGACGTTGCGCTGGCCCGAGAGTTCGGTGGGGAGATCGACGTACTGCGCACCGGGGATGTGGCCCGAGTAGTAGTGCTCGCGCCCGCGGGCGTCGCCGAGCCGCCAGCGCACGTCGAGGATCACCGGGGTGGGAAGGCTCACCACGTCGCTGATCAACTCGCGCGCCGTGACGAGGAGGGGACTGACCTGGGTGTCGGATGCGGGTGCGGTGGCTCTGGTCACGGGTCCATGGTAGTCGCGATGACGACGAGGCGGATCCCCTCATCGGGGGCTGATCCGTCACACCGGATGCACCACGGCGGTCACGCGGGTCGAGCTGGCGGACAGGATTCGCGTCGGGAGCGTTCCCGATCGCATCTCCTGTCCGCCAACTCGTGTCCGCCACCTCAGACGACGGGCGTCAGCTCAGCGTGAGCGACTCGCCGTCCTCCGCGAGCGAGACGCGCACGGTGTCGCCGTCGCGGATGTCGCCCCCGAGCAGGGCCCGGGCGAGCTTGTCGCCGATCGCCTGCTGCACCAACCGGCGCAGCGGGCGGGCGCCGTAGGCCGGGTCGTACCCGCGCCGTGCCAGCCAGCCCTTGGCCGCGTCGTCGACCTCGAGGGCCAGTCGCCGGCCCTTGAGCCGCCGCGCGAGCTCGTCGATCTGGATGTCGACGATCGACTCGAGCTGCTCCTCGCTGAGCGAGTCGAACATCACCACGTCGTCGAGCCGGTTGATGAACTCCGGCTTGAAGGCGCGCTTGACCGCATCCATCGTCTGCTCCCGCGATCCACCCGCCCCCAGGTTGGAGGTGAGCACGAGGATCGTATTGCGGAAGTCGACCGTGCGACCCTGGCCGTCGGTGAGCCGACCGTCGTCGAGCACCTGCAGGAGGATGTCGAAGACGTCCGGGTGCGCCTTCTCGACCTCGTCGAGCAGCACGATCGTGTACGGACGCCGCCGCACCGCCTCGGTGAGCTGCCCGCCGGCCTCGTAGCCGACGTACCCCGGAGGGGCACCCACCAGCCTCGAGACGCTGTGCTTCTCCGAGTACTCGCTCATGTCGATCCGGACCATGGCCCGCTCGTCGTCGAACAGGAACTCGGCGAGCGCCTTGGCCAGCTCCGTCTTGCCGACACCCGTGGGGCCGAGGAAGAGGAAGGAGCCGGTGGGCCGGTCGGGGTCGGCGACCCCGGCGCGCGACCGGCGGACCGCATCGGACACGGCCCGGACCGCCTCGCTCTGGCCGACGACCCGACGGGCGATCTCGTCCTCCATGCGCAGCAGTTTCTCCGTCTCGCCCTGGAGCATCTTGCCCACGGGGATCCCGGTCCAGGCGGAGACGACCTCGGCGACGTCCTCCGGGCCGACCTCCTCCTTGAGCATCGCGTTGGAGGCGGCGTCGTTCTCCTCCGCCTGGGCGAGCTGCTTCTCCAGCTCGGGCAGCCGTCCGTAGCGGATCTCGGCGACCCGTGCGTAGTCGCCGTCCCGCTCGGCCTTCTCGGACTCGGTGCGCAGCGCGTCGAGCTCCTCCTTGACCTTCTGCACACCCTGGATGGCGGTCTTCTCGTTCTGCCACCGGGCGGTCAGCTCGGCGAGCTTCTCCTTGGAGTCGGCGAGCTCGGACTGGAGCGCGACGAGCCGATCCTTGGACGCCGCATCGGTCTCCTTCTGCAGTGCCACCTCCTCGATCTCGAGTCGGCGCACGATCCGCTCGGCGGCGTCGATCTCCTCCGGTCGGGAGTCGATCTCCATCTTGAGCCGGCTCGCGGCCTCGTCGACCAGGTCGATCGCCTTGTCGGGGAGGAACCGCTGGGTGATGTAGCGATCCGACAGCGCGGCCGCGGAGACCAGCGCGGAGTCGGTGATCCGCACACCGTGGTGCACCTCGTAGCGCTCCTTGAGCCCGCGCAGGATGCCGACCGTGTCCTCGACGCTCGGCTCCCCCACGTAGACCTGCTGGAAGCGGCGCTCGAGGGCGGCGTCCTTCTCGATGTACTTGCGGTACTCGTCGAGCGTGGTGGCACCGACCAGGCGCAGCTCCCCGCGGGCGAGCATCGGCTTGATCATGTTGCCGGCGTCCATCGACCCCTCGCCGGTCGCGCCGGCGCCGACGATGGTGTGGACCTCGTCGATGAAGGTGATGATCTGCCCCTCGGAGGCCGTGATCTCGTCGAGCACGGCCTTGAGCCGCTCCTCGAACTCGCCGCGGTACTTGGCGCCCGCGACCATCGAACCCAGGTCGAGCGAGAGCAGGGTCTTGCCCCTGAGCGACTCGGGGACGTCGCCGTCCACGATCCGCCGGGCCAGCCCCTCCACGATGGCGGTCTTGCCCACGCCGGGCTCGCCGATGAGCACCGGGTTGTTCTTGGTGCGGCGACTCAGCACCTGGACCACGCGCCGGATCTCCGAGTCGCGCCCGATGACCGGGTCGATCTTGCCCTCGCGTGCCCGGGCCGTGAGATCCGTGGAGTACTTCTCGAGCGCCTGGTACTGGTCCTCGGGGTTCTCGGTGGTCACGCGTGTGTTGCCGCGGACCGCAGCGAACGCCTGCGTGAGCGCGTCCTCGGTGGCCCCGAGCTCGCCCAGGAGCTTGGCCGCGTCGCCCCCGGTGTGACCCGCGGCGATGCCGACCAGGACGTGCTCGGTGGAGACGTAGTCGTCGCCCATCTCTGACGCGAGGGTCTGGGAGAAACTGATGACGGCGAGGGCGTCGCGGTTGAAGTTGGGGGCGGCCAGCCCCGAGCCGGACGCGCTGGGGTAGCTCGCGGTGAGGGCCTTGGCCTGCGTGAGCGCAAGCTGCGGGTCCACCCCGCAGGCCTGGAGCAGGGGCGTGGCGATCCCGTCCTGCTGCTCGAGCAGCGCCACGAGGAGGTGGCCCGGACGGACATCCGGGTTCCCTGCCGCCGAGGCGGATTGGACGGCGGCCGACAGAGCCGCCTGGGTCTTGGTCGTGGGGTTGAACTGGCTCATCGACCGGTCCTTTCTTCGACGTATTCTTGAGCGTACTCGGGTCAATACCGGCCCACATCAGGACCGGACAGTCCGTACAACCACCCGTTAGTTGAGTCTATTCCGCTCAAGTCGGGGATTCCCGTGTGAACACCGCCACCACATCAGTATGTTCTTACTGGTACCGCGGGGACCCCTCCCCCCGCATCGACCCAGGACAGGCCCACGTTGACCCCCTCGCCCCGCCCTTTGACGTGAACAGATACCGATCCGTTCACCGGTCCGTTCACCCGGCTGTCAGCTTCTCCGCCTACCTGCTGGCGATCGCCGTGCCGCTCCTCCTGGCGCTGGCGGTCGTCGGATCCTCGCCGACCCTCCTGGCGATGGTCCCCGAGGAGCACCGCGGCACCGTCGCCTCCTTCGGCGACGGCGCAGCCCGCCTGTCAGGCGGGGACGGCGGCCTCTTCCGGCCGGCCCACGCCGATGCCGCCAACTCCACGGTCCCGGGCACGGCCG
>NZ_JAALDX010000061.1 GCF_014145095.1 Dietzia sp. SLG310A2-38A2
GACGGCCCGCAGGTGGAGGCGACCACCGGTCCGGCGACAGACGTCCAGCAGTGCCGGAAGGTCCTCGACGCCGGCGTCCGCGGCGAGGAGCCCGCCGCGCCCGGCGACCTCCTCCGCCGCCGCAACGAGGTCATCGCTGGTCAGGGTGGGGGTTCCCGCGACGCCCTTCCCCTCCGCCACGGCGGAGATCCCGAACACCCCACGGTCCAGCAACGCGCCGAGCTGACCGAGGTTTCCGGGCACGGCGGCGCCCCACAGGCCCACGTCGACGAAGGACTCGCCGGCCACACCCTCTCGCCAACGGTCGACCTGCTCCGGGCCGGTGGCCGACGGGTCGCCGTTCGTCCCGTAGTCGACCACGGAGGTGATCCCCCCGAGGGCGGCCGAACGGGTGCCCACCGCGACATCCTCGGTGCTCACGTGCGGGTCGACCAGGCCGGGCATCAGCACGACGTCATCCCCGAGATCGATCGTGTGGTCCCCCGCCAACCCGATGTCCCGCGCCTCGGACCCGGTGCGCACGGCGGAGATCACGCCGCCGTCCACCGCCACGGCCGCCTGTTGGATACGACCGTCGACCACGGCGCGGCGGGCATGGATCAGGAGCTCGTACCTGGCCACGGATCGGTCCTCCTACGTCTTGACGGATTTCGGTGACACCCTCGGGCGTCATTGTCCCCCACGGCCGAGGTCTTCCGGGGCAGGGTCGCCGGATAGCGTGGAGGGAGTCCGAACTCAGACCAGGAGGGCCAGCCATGACCGACACCCCCACCGGATTCGTCCCCACCGCCGACCTCGTCGACGAGATCGGCGAGGGCGTCCGGAGCTGCGACACCCAGTTCCGCGACCTCGGTGGCCGCACCGAGTTCTATGGCCCGATCTCCACCGTCCGGTGCTTCCAGGACAATGCGCTGCTCAAGAGCGTCCTGGGCGAGCCCGGAGAGGGTCGGGTCCTGGTGATCGACGGTGACGCCAGCGTTCACACGGCCCTCGTCGGCGACCTCATCGCGGAACTCGGCCGATCCAACGGCTGGGCCGGCGTGGTCGTGCACGGCGCGATCCGCGACTCCGCACTCGTCGGCACGATGGACTTCGGGTGCAAGGCCCTCGGGACGAACCCGCGCAAGTCGTCCAAGACCGGCGCCGGGGAGCGCGATGTCACCGTGAGTTTCGGGGGGGTCGACTTCGTCCCCGGCGACACGCTCTACGCGGATTCCGACGGGATCGTGGTGCGCTGACCCGCGCGCCCACTTCACGCCAGGGTGTGGCGGCCGGCGGGGCGGCCGGACGTCCACCGCGCGGTCAGTGGATCAGGACGCGCCTGCGAGGCTGCCGATCGATCCCACCGCCAGCTCGCCGATCGAGGCCTCCGGCCCGTAGCTGCCCAGCGATCCGGGCGCGTACGACCCGGTCGAGTTGGGCACGTCCACCGAGAGGACGACGGACCCGGTGTTGATGAGCGTCGTCAGCAGGTTCATCAGCGAGCCGGTGCCGAGCGAGCCGTAGCCCAGACTGCCGAGTGCGTCGATGGTCGCGGGATCGACCGACATGCACCGATTGCCGTTCATCGTCTGGATCCACACGCAGAACGGATCCGCGGGCTCCTCGGGCGCCGCCGCCGCCGGTCCGGCTCCGGCGAGCACGGCCGTCGCCATCAGAGCGGACGATGCCGCGGCGAGCATGGTGGTGCGCATGTCAGGGAACCTCCGGGTAGGCACCCCACCCGGGCGTGGGGCATTCCCCACGGAGTGTAACGGGTATCACACCGTCCGGGTCCGGCGCCCCGGACGGTTCAGGCCTCGCGCCTGATCCACCGCAGGAGCGGGCCGAGGGACACGCGGTCCGTGAGGTCCAGTCCGCCCAGTTCGAGCATCGACTCCTCCTCCGGGGTGCGGTCCGGCTTCCGGCGCAGCGCCGCCAGGGCGGTCTTGACGCCCAGACGCTGCCGGAACCCGAGCTGGTCCGGGGTCACCACGCCGCGCAACTGGAACAGTTTGAGGTCCCGGAGCTGGTCGGCGGAGAACTCGCTCGACATCAGGTCGATCCGGGCGTCGTCGGTGACCGGGGTGGGACCCACCATGACGACGGCGACCCGGCGACCGGCCTCCACGAGCGCCTCCCAGTTGTCCTTGATGAACCCCGAACCACCCAGACCGCCGCCGGGACGCATGCCCGTCACCAGGACCACAGTCCCGGCCACCACGAGCTCGGCGGGATCCACGGAGTCGTGGTGGGAGCTGCGGGTGTCGAAATCCTCCGCCAACCACACCGCGTAGCGGCGGGCCCCCGGGTCGTCGTCGTACAGCACCACCGGGGCCGGCACGGCGCCGGACGTCATCTCGTTCATTCAGGCCTCCCCTTCCCCTCGCGGGCGACCACGCGGGCCGCGCGGGTCCCGAACGACACCACGTCGCCGTCGGCCAGTCCACGACCGCGTCGCACGTCGACCTCACCGTTGACGCTGACCGCGCCCGCCGCGACGGCGTCCTTGGCCTCCGCGCCGGAATCGAGCAACGAGGCCAGCTTGAGAAACTGCCCGAGTGTGAGCTTGCTCCCCAGATCACACTCGACGTCGTCCACTGGTGGACCGACCGGCGGTGTCACCCGCGCGGCCCGTCCGCGTCCTGCGATATGGCGGCTCATACCGCCGAGCCTATCGGCCCCACCGTCAGGAGGCGGGATCAGAGGGTGGGGCCTGATCCTCCGGCACCGCCGCACGACCACGCCGCGTGACCAGGGCCAGACCCATCCCTCCGGCGACGAGGACCGCGGCGGCCAGACCCAGCGCGACGGTCTGCACCCCGGAGATGCCCAGGGAGGACGAGTCCGACCCGTCCCCCTCCTCCGGCGAGTCCCCCTCCACCGGGAGCGGGGGGAGCTCGCTGAGGACGGGCAGATCGGTCACCTCGACCCTCGCCCCGGAGCCGGTCCCCTGAGCGGATGCCGCGGGCCCGCCGATCATCCCGATCGACAGGAACAGGGCGAGGATCACGGCACCGATCACGGCGGCAGGGCGACGGCGGACCATGGATGCCTTCCGTGACGACGGCCGGGGCGGCCTGAAGAGTATTGCCTCACATCTTAGGTTCTATTAAGGCGGAACGATACCCCGCAGTGCGCCCCCGATCGTGCTGCCCCTGGTCAGCGTTGGGCGACATCCGTGGGCCGGACGGGCGCCGGGAGCGCCGTCTCCCCCATGAGGAAGCGGTCGACCGAGGCGGCGGCTGCGCGCCCCTCGGCGATCGCCCACACGATCAAGGACTGGCCGCGTCCCATGTCGCCGGCGACGAACACACCGTCGACGTTGGTCGCGTAGGTGTCGTCCCGGTCGACGTTGCCGCGGTCGCTGAAGTCCACCCCCAGGTCGGAGCACAGTCCGGTCTTCTGCGCGCCCGTGAACCCCATCGCCAGGAGGACCAGGTCCGCCGGGTACTCGAAATCGGTGCCGGGCACCGCTTCGAAACGCCCGTCGACCATCTTGACCTCGGAACCCTTGAGAGCGGTCACGTGCCCGCCCTCGCCGAGGAACTCTGCGGTGGAGACGCTGTAGACCCGCTCGCCGTTCTCCTCGTGCGCCGACGCCGTCCGGAACATCAACGGGTACACGGGCCACGGGGTGGAGGCGGCACGGGTGGCGGGCGGCCGGGGCATGATCTCGAAGCTCTTGACCGACTTCGCACCCTGGCGGGTGGCCGTTCCCAGGCAGTCCGCGCCGGTGTCTCCGCCGCCGATGATGATCACGTGCTTGTCCCGTGCGTGGATCTCGGGCAGCCCGTCGGAGTCCACCACCGGGTCACCGACCGCGGCCTTGTTGGCCAGCGGCAGGTAGTCCATCGCCTGGTAGATACCGTCGAGTTCGCGACCCGGGACCGGGAGATCCCGCCGCATGGTGGCTCCGCCGCAGAGGACGACCGCATCGAACTCGCCACGCAACTGCGAGGCGGTGATGTCCTTGCCCACGTTGACGCCGGCGCGGAACACCGTGCCCTCCGCCTCCATCTGGGCGAGGCGACGGTCGATGATCTCCTTCTCCATCTTGAACTCGGGGATCCCGTAACGCATGAGACCACCGATGCGGTCGTCTCGCTCGAAGACCGTCACCGAGTGTCCGGCGCGCGTGAGCTGCTGCGCGGCAGCCAGCCCGGCCGGTCCGGAGCCCACGACCGCGACGGACTGGCCGGTGCGGAACGAGGGGATCACCGGATCCATGGGACCGTCCTCCCATGCCTTCTCGGCGATCTCCACCTCGATCTGTTTGATCGTCACCGGCGGCTGGTTGATTCCCAGGACGCAGGAACCCTCGCACGGGGCCGGGCAGAGCCGACCCGTGAACTCGGGGAAGTTGTTGGTCGCGTGAAGGCGATCCACCGCCGCGTCCCACTGCCCGCGGTGCACGAGGTCGTTCCACTCCGGGATGATGTTGCCGAGCGGGCAGCCCTGGTGACAGAACGGGACGCCGCAGCTCATGCAGCGGCTGGCCTGGGTCTGCAGGTCGTTCTCCGGGAGGGTCGTCGACTCGTAGACCTCCTTCCAGTCCATGATCCGCAGATCCACCGGACGACGCTCGGGGAGCTCCCGTTCGGTGTGCTTGAGAAAGCCCTTCGGGTCAGCCATTTGCGGCCTCCATGATCGCCTCGTCCACGTTGCGTCCGTCCTTCTCCGCCTGCTCGATGGCGAGCAGCACGCGCTTGTAGTCACGCGGCATGATCTTGGCGAAGTGATTCACGTTCTGCGCCCACCCGGACAGGATCTCCCGGGCCCGCGCCGAGTCGGTCTCGGCGGCGTGCCGCTCGACGATCCGGTGCAGGAACTCGACGTCCTCCGTCAGCAGCTCCTCGATCTCGACGAGCTCGTCGTTGAGGTTCACGGGCAGCTGGCCGTCCGGATCGTAGAAGTACGCCACACCGCCCGACATACCGGCGGCCACGTTGCGCCCGGTCGAACCGAGCACCACGACCTGGCCGCCCGTCATGTACTCGCACGCGTGGTCACCCACGCCCTCGACCACCGCGGTGACCCCGGAGTTGCGGACGCAGAAGCGCTCGCCCACCATTCCCCGCAGGTAGATCTCACCGCTGGTCGCGCCGTAACAGATCACGTTTCCGGCGATGATGTTGTTCTCCGCCACGAAGTCCGGGGCCGCGTCCAGGGCGGGCCGGACCACGATCCGCCCGCCCGACAGTCCCTTGCCCACGTAGTCGTTGGCGTCGCCGAAGACACGCTGGGTCACGCCGGCGGCGAGGAACGCCCCGAACGAGTTGCCCGCCGAACCGGTGAAGGTCAGGTCGATGGACCCGTCCGGCAGGCCGGCGGCCCCGTACGCCTTGGAGATCTCGTGGCTGAGCATGGTGCCGACCGAGCGGTTGACGTTGCAGATCGGGTACCGACCGGTGCCCGGGCCGGACGACGGGTCGACGAGCACCGAACGGAAGTCCTCGATGAGCGTGCGGTCGAGCACACCCTCCAATTTGTGGTCCTGCTGCTTGGTGCAGCGCAGGTCCTGGTGCATGAAGGGGGAATCCGCCTGGGCGAAGACCGGCTCGAGGTCCAGCTTGGCGGCCCTCTTGTTGTGGGCGAACGCCCGGGACTTGTCCAGGCACTCCGAGTGCCCGATCGCCTCGTCGAGGGAACGGAAACCCAACTCTGCGAGGTACTCGCGGACCTCCTCCGCAACGAACTCCATGAAGTTCACCACGTACTCGGCCTTGCCGTTGAACCGCTCCCGCAGCACCGGGTTCTGGGTGGCCACACCCACCGGGCAGGTGTCGAGGTGGCAGACGCGCATCATGACACAGCCGGCCACAACGAGCGGCGCGGTGGCGAACCCGAACTCCTCGCCACCGAGCAGCGCCGCCACGATCACGTCGCGCCCCGTCTTGAGCTGACCGTCGACCTGCACGACGATTCGGTCGCGAAGCCCGTTGACCAGCAGCGTCTGCTGGGTCTCGGCCAGGCCCAGCTCCCACGGTCCACCGGCGTGCTTGAGCGAGGTCAGCGGCGAAGCACCGGTACCGCCGTCGTGGCCCGAGATGAGCACCACGTCGGCGTGCGTCTTGGACACGCCCGTCGCGACGGTCCCCACGCCCTGCTCGGCGACGAGCTTGACGTGGATCCGCGCCTCGGGATTGGCGTTCTTCAGGTCATAGATGAGCTGCGCCAGGTCCTCGATCGAGTAGATGTCGTGGTGCGGCGGGGGCGAGATCAACCCGACTCCCGGCGTGGAGCCACGGACCTCGGCCACCCAGGGGTACACCTTGCCCGGCGGCAGCTGGCCGCCCTCGCCCGGCTTGGCACCCTGGGCCATCTTGATCTGGATGTCGGTGCAGTTGGCCAGGTAATTGCTGGTCACACCGAACCGGCCGGAGGCGACCTGCTTGATGGCCGACCGGCGCCAGTCCCCGTTGGGGTCGGGGCTGAACCTGGCGATCGACTCGCCGCCCTCACCCGAGTTGGACCGGGCGTGCAGGCGGTTCATCGCGATCGCGAGCGTCTCGTGCGCCTCCGCGGAGATGGAACCGTAGCTCATCGCTCCGGTGGAGAACCGCTTGACGATCTCCGACACCGGCTCGACCTCGTCGATCGACACCGGCGGGCGGGTGCTCTTGAGCTCGAACAGGCCGCGCAGCGTGGCGAGACGCTCCGACTGGTCGTCGACGAGCCGCGAGTACTCCTTGAAGATCTCGTATCGACCGGACCGCGTGGAGTGCTGGAGCTTGAACACCGTGTCCGGGTTGAACAGGTGGTACTCGCCCTCGCGCCGCCACTGGTACTCGCCACCGATCTCGAGCTCGCGGTGGGCGGCCTCCTCGGGACGCGGCAGGAACGCGAAGCGGTGCCGACGGGCCACGTCCTCGGCGATCTCGTCGAGGCCGATCCCGTCGATCGGGCTGACCGAGCCGGTGAAGTACTCGTCGCACAGTTCCTGCGACAGCCCGGTGATGTCGAACAGCTGGGCGCCCGTGTAGGAGGCGAGCGTGGAGATACCCATCTTGGACATCACCTTGAGCACGCCCTTGGCGGCCGCCTTGCGGTAGTTGGCGCAGGCCTCGACCGTGTCGATCCCGGTGAGGTCGCCCGCCTTGACGAGCTCGTCGATCGACTCGAAGGCCATGTAGGGGTTGATGGCGTTAGCGCCGTAGCCGAACAGCACCGCCATGTGGTGCACCTCGCGGGCGTCGCCCGACTCCACCACCAGGCTGACCCGGGTGCGGGTCTTCTCGCGGACCAGGTGGTGATGCACTGCGGAGGTCAGCAGCAGCGACGGGATGGGGGCGTTGCGCTCATCGGACTCACGGTCCGAGAGCACGATGACGGCGGCGCCGTCCTCGATCGCCTCCGAGACCTCGCGGCGGATGCGGTCCAGCGCGATGCGCAGGCCCCGTCCGCCGTGGGCCACGTTGTACAGACCGCGGACGGTCACCGCGCGCAGCCCCTGGCGGGACTCCCCCGCGGCCAGCAGGGTGGCGAGCTCGGAGTTGCCCAGGATCGGGTTGTCGAGCTTGATCTGGCGACAGGAGTCCGGGCCGGGGTTGATGAGGTCACCCTCGGGCCCCAGGGTCACCCCGTAGCTCGTGACCAACTCCTCGCGGATGGCGTCGAGCGGCGGGTTGGTGACCTGCGCGAACCGCTGGGCGAAGTAGTCGAACAGCATCCGCGCCCGCTGCGACAGCACGGGAAGCGGGGTGTCGGTGCCCATCGACCCGGTCGCCTCGGCCCCGACCCGGGCCATCGGGGAGACCAGGATGCGCAGCTCCTCCTCGGTGTAGCCGAAGACCCGCTGCCGCAGCACCACGCGCTCGTGGCTCATGATCTCCTGGCTGACCTGGGGCAGGTCGCCGAGTCGGACCATGCCCTCGTCGAGCCACTGCTGGTACGGGTGCTCCGCGGCGAGCTCCTCCTTGATCTCCTGGTCGTCGATGATCCGCCCCGCGGCGGTGTCGACCAGGAACATGCGGCCGGGCCGCAGGCGGGTCTTGGTGACGACCTTGTCCTGCGGGATGTCCAGGACGCCGACCTCGGAGGCCATGACGACGAGACCGTCGTCGGTGACCCAGATCCGGGAGGGGCGGAGGCCGTTGCGGTCGAGGACCGCTCCGATCACGGTGCCGTCGGTGAAGGTGATCGACGCCGGGCCGTCCCAGGCCTCCATGAGGGAGGCGTGGTACTCGTAGAACGCCCGCTTCGCGGGGTCCATGGTCTCGTGGCGCTCCCAGGCCTCGGGCACCATCATGAGCACCGCGTGCGGCAGGGTCCGGCCGGCCAGTGTCAGCAGCTCGAGCGCCTCGTCGAAGCGCGCGGTGTCCGATCCACCGGGCGTACAGATGGGCAACGCCGCCGACAGGTCCTCGATGTGCTCGCTCGACATGAGCGACTCCCGGGCCCGCATCCAGTTCTCGTTGCCACGGGCGGTGTTGATCTCGCCGTTGTGTGCGACGTAGCGGAACGGATGCGCGAGCGGCCAGGCCGGGAAGGTGTTGGTCGAGAAGCGGGAGTGGACAATGCCCAGGGCGGACTCCACGCGCTCGTCCTGCAGGTCGAGATAGAAATCGGGGAGCTGCTTCTCCGTGAGCATGCCCTTGTAGACGAATGTCCGAGGACTCAGGGACGGGAAGTACACGGTCTCCGAACCCAGGTCGCCCTTGCCGGGCCCCTTGGATCCGAGCTCGTGCTCGCACCGCTTGCGGACCACGAAGCACTTGCGCTCGAGTGCGAGCTCGGTGAGCAGGGCGCCGTCGGCACCCGCGGCCTTGACGAAGATCTGGTGGATGGTGGGCTGCGCGTCGCGGGAGATCGCACCGACCGTCGAGTCGTCGACCGGGACCTCACGCCATCCGATGACCGTGACGCCCTGCTCGGCGGCGATCCTCTCCACCAACCGCTTGGCGTCCATCGCCAGCATCCGTGACTGAGGGAGAAAACAAAGGCCGGTCGCGTACGCACCGGCCTCGGGCAGTTCCAGGTTCTGCTCCTCGCGCAAGACCTCGCGGAAGAACCGGTCCGGTACCTGGATCATCAGACCCGTGCCGTCACCGGTGTTCGCCTCGGCGCCGACCGCACCCCGGTGCTCGAGGTTCACGAGCGCGGCGATCGCCTTCTCGACGATGTCCCGGGACTGACGTCCGTACATGTCCACGACGAACGCGACACCGCAGGAGTCGTGTTCATATTCAGGGCGGTACAGGCCTCTGGGGCCGGGAGTCGTCATCATCTGCTCGCCTTCGTTTGTCGACGGGCGGACTCCGTGGTGGCTGGAGCACCCGCACTCAGATCACCGTGGTGCTCTGGCCCGCAAATAATATGGGGAAAAGGGGGTAGCCGCACAATTGGGTTTCGTCAATCAATGCCGACTGACGTGGGACACGGATTCCACCCTGTGAGATTTCTCTCAGGTCATGGGCTCACTCGGCCCCGAAATGGCAACTGCCCCGCTCCGAGTGGTCCACTCGGAGCGGGGCAGTTAGTGTGTCAGATCACCGGATGAAGGGCAACGGGGGCAGGGTGATGCCGTCCGGCAACCCCACCTCGTAGTCGCCGAGCGAACCCGTGGTGACGATGGCCGCGTTGGCGGCGACCGCGACCCCACCCTGGGCGCCCGGCTCACCACCCCGACCGTTGGGCGTGACGGGACCCGGAGCAGGCGGCGCCTCGGGAACCGCCACCGGCGCGGGCGGCATCATCCCCGGCAGGGGCGGCAGAGCCAGACCGAGATCCATGACGGACTGCCCGATCATCGGGGCGGCGGCGATCGAGCCGCCGATGAGGACCACCGGGAGCAGGATCGGCAGTGAACCGACCGCTGAACCGACCGTCGAGCCCAACGGGGCGAGTGATGCCGTCAGGGAACCGATCGGGGCGAGTGAGCCCTCCACCGAACCCGGCTCCAGGGACCCCATCGGGGGCGACCCCTCCAACGAACCCTCGTCGAGGGAACCGGGCTCCAGCGACCCCTCCAGGGAGCCATCCAACGAACCGGCCTCGGACCCCACCGACAGCGGCGCCAACGAACCCGGCTCCAACGACCCCTCCAGGGAACCGTCCTCCGATCCGGCATCAGAACCCGCCAACAGCGGCACCGATGCGAGGGGAAGAGCGAGCGATGCGAGCGGGAGAGCGAGCGAACCCTCCAGCGAGCCATCCTCCGACCCGGCCTCGGAACCCGCCGACAACGGTTCGAGCGATCCGGGCTCGAGCGAACCCTCCAGCGAACCCTCGTCGAGGGAACCCTCCAAGGACCCCTCGTCAAGCGAACCCTCGTCCGACCCGGCCTCGGACCCCGCGGACAGCGGCGCGAGCGACCCGGGCTCGAGCGAGCCCTCACCGGCCTCGGACCCCGCTGAGCCTGCCTCCAACAGCAAGGTCAGTGCGGCGAGCGAGCCGCCCTCCTCGGAACCCGCGGACAGCGGCTCCAACGATCCGGGCTCCAGCGAACCGGGCTCGAGCGACCCTTCCAAAGAACCCTGGTCCAGCGAACCGGGCTCGAGCGACCCCTCCAGCGAACCGTCGTCGGACCCGGCCTCCGAGCCCGCCGACAACGGCGCGAGCGACCCGGGATCGAGGGAACCGGGCTCGAGGGAACCCTCCAGCGAGCCCTGGCCGAGGGAGCCGGGATCGAGAGAACCGGGCTCCAACGAACCGGGCTCGAGGGAACCCTCCAACGACCCGTTGTCGAGGGACCCGCCCTCACCCGATCCCGCCGAGCCGAGTAGCAGCTCGAGGTTCAGCCCGAGTCCGGCTTCGAGCGACCCGTCCTGGGCGTTGGCGACCGCCGGAGTGCCGGCCGCCGCGAGAAGAGCCGCGCCGGCAACGGCCGCCGCACGGATGTGTAGTGCTCGTTTCGATGTCATTTTCGGTCCTCAATCTGGTCGGTCTCTCCACGCGGGATCGCTAGCACCGATCCCCCTGCCTGATATGCACATCGTGAAATCTCAGGATAGTGTTACTTACATCACAGTTCCACCGGTGCGGCGGAAATCTCACCTCGTCGTCGTCGGGCGTTTCCCCCGACCACCTAGGCTCGCCGGGTGACCACCGCGCCCGACGTCCCGCCGCCCCGGCGCCCGCCGCTCCGCCGGATGGCGGACGGGACCGTCAAGCAGATCAACCCCTTCACCGGCACCGAGGTCTGGACGGTTCCCGGCCGTGGCAACCGCCCTGTCGACCATTCGCCCGGCGAGGTCCTCCCGGTGGACCCCCTCGCGGCTGAGGCGCACTGTGCGTTCTGCGTGTCCCGGCTGCGCGAGACCACTCCGGAGAAGTCACGGCTGGTGCGCGAGGGCGACACGTGGACGACGCTCGACCGGGTGGCCGCGCACGAGCTCGACCTCACGACGCCCGAGTTCCGGCTCTTCGGCAACCTCTTCGAGATCGTGTCGCTGGACTATTGGAGAGCGGTCCACGGTTACCGGATCCCGTCCCGGGCCGCCGCGCACCAGAGCGCCTACCTCGGGACCGACGAGGGCGCCGACCACGTCCGGGCGCTGGTCCGCACCAGGATCGCCGCCGCACAGGGGGATCCGGCCGTCGTCGAGGCCATGACGACCGCGGACCTGGCCGCCCGCTCCGAGAGCTTCTTCGGCGGCTGCCACGACGTCGTGGTGGCCCGCCGCCACCTCACCGACGGCGCCACCACCACCGACCGGCACGCCTCCTCGGGCTCCCTCGACCCGGACGAGCACCAGCAGTTCATCGCCTTCACCGTCCGCGCCATGCGGAACCTGTACAGCGACAACCCCCACGCCCGGTACGTGTCGGTGTTCCAGAACTGGCTGCAGCCCGCGGGCGCGACGTTCGCACACCTGCACAAGCAGCTCGTGGCTATCGACGAGGTCCCGGCGAAGACCGGTCGCGAGGCGGCCGCCCTCGCCCTGGAGCCGGACCTCTACAACACCCTCGGGGTCGACCACGCGGCCGCCGAAGGGTTGGTGCTGGCGGCCAACGAGCACGCGGTGGCCGTGGTCGGGGTGGGGCATCGATATCCCGCCCTCGTCATCTACTCGCGAGCCGCGGCGAGCGCGCCGTGGGAGCACTCCCCGGACGAGCTACGCGGGGTCTCCGACCTACTGCACGCCTGCCACGCCGCCACGGGCCCCCTGGTGCCGTCCAACGAGGAGTGGCACACCCGGCCGCCGGGGGTCGGCGCGGCGATGCCGTGGCGGATCGTGCTCAAGTGGCGGATCTCGAACCCCGCCGGATTCGAGGGGGCGACCGGGATCTACGTCAACACGATCGACCCGTGGACCCTGCGCGATCGGGTCGCACCGCGGTTGGCCGAACTGCGCGCCTCGGGTCGGATCGCCGACATGGCGCTCGGGGCGGAGTGCGGGGACGTGCGGGGGTCGTTGCGCTACGGGTGAGACCGGGCGAGGAGCGCGACGGGATCGACGACGACGAGGTGGTCAGCTGGGTTCCCGGGTTCCGCCGCCTAGATCGCGCGACGTGCCCGACCCCGGGGGAGCCTGGCGGCGGTGGCCTCACGGATGCCCGGGACGGAGGCCGGGATCACGACTGGCCCGGAGAGCGACGGGTCGAGCAACATCGCCGTGGGGGTCTCCTCCGAGCCCATGTTGATGCTGCGGCAGAGCTCGTAGGCGTCCTCGTCGCGCCAGATGTTGACCCAGTGCACCTCGAGCCCCTCCCGGGCGGCTCGCCTCCGCAGCGCGGAGGAGTACGGGCACCCGGGACGCCACAGGACCACCACGGCGTGCTCCACACAGGTGCTGCGCACCGACTGCAGGGGCTCGTGGCCGGTGACCCTCAGCGGCGAGTTCCACAGGGCGACCACTGTGGTCACCGCCAACATCAGCAGCGCGGGCGCCGCTCCGTGCCCGAAGCCCACGATGATCCAGGCGAGCGCGCACCCCACGGCCACGACGACCGCAGGGCCGAACCAGTGGCCGGGGACGATCTCGCGCCCCGCCCGGGCGAAGGGGTGTGTCACGCGGACGACCATACGCGTCCCGGATCCCGGTTCGCCCGTGCATTAACCGAATTGTGATGCGTCCACGATCGGTTCTCCACCGGTCGTCCGTGGCGGTAGCGTCGGAGCGATGACGGACTCGCGCCCGCCGAACCCGGCCCCGCCGACCAGCACCCGGAAGATCCGCGACCTCACGGGACCCGGGATCACCACCGCGTTCGGCATGGAGGGAACCGATCTGGGGATCACGGCCAGGACGCCCTCCGGACGCCTGCTCGCCGTGTTCGGCGACACCTTCGCGGGAGCGGGGATGGGTGCACCCCACGTGGGTCGACCCCATCCGGGGATCGCCGAGTGCTCCCCCACCACCGACGAGCGACCGGGGCCGGGCAACCCCGACTGGCGGTCCCCCGTCGGTCTGTTCGCCGACGACACCACCCCGGGAGGGGGCCTGGTGTGGACGGGCGCGGCCGGTCCCGGCCCGCCGGACTACGCGGGACAGCTCATCGACTACGTCCACGGCCGGGGCTGTTCCACCGTCCTCCCCGGCGACGTGCTGGCCCTCGGCGACACGATGTATCTCCACGTCATGGTCAACGAGGGACTCGGGACGGTGACCCGGACCGAGATCCACCGCTCGGTCGACGACGGGAACACCTGGGAGCCGACCGGTGTCACGTTCTCCCCCCGGCTCGAGGGCGGGCACCGCCAACTGTGGACCTGGGAGGCCGGCGGGGACGGATTCGTCTACGTCATGTCGACCGGCTTCCAGCGGGACAAGGGGGTCATCCTCATGCGGGTCCGTGAGGAGCACCTGGCCGATCCGGGCGTCAACGGGTGGCAGACGTGGGGATTCCGCGAGGGCGCCTGGGACTGGGGTAACCCCACGACCATCGTGCTGCCGGGCCGCATCGGCGAGATGTACCTGCGGCGGTGCGAGGACTTCTGGACCCTCACCTACTTCGATGCGGAGCACTACCGGATCGACTGCCTCACCTTCCCGCACATCGGTGCCGACCTGCTGGACAGCTCGGTGACCACCCACTCCACGCTCCTGCACGGCTGCGCCTGGGGGGACGAGTCCGACGGCTCCGATCCGGACGCCGGACCGGCCCGGGTCGCCCAGCTCTACTGCGGCTGCCCGGTCCCGGGGTCCACCCCCGAGGAGTGGCACGTCGTCGTGAGTCAGTGGAACACCCACGACTCGGCCGCGGGCCCCGCCGGCTGGCCGTACCGGTCCATGCAGTTCGTGGGCTCCATCCCGCGCCCGCCGGGAACACTGGCCCGGGAGCGATCCGCCGCGGACGCGTAGGTCCGGCGGCCGCTCAGGCCCAGGGCAGAGGCCCGAGATTCCGTTCCGCCCAGCCCCGCACGGCGTCGGTGGAGCGGGGATCCAGTTCGGTGGTGTCCACCTCGATCGCGTCGGGCCAGGGCGCCAGATCCACGAGCTGGCTGTTCAGTACAGCCACTGTCGCCTCGGACGGGTCCGTGCCGGTGCGTCCCCGCTCCTCGATCCGCCGGACCAGTTCACCGTGGGGGGCCGTACTCGAGATCTCCACGAGCTCGGCGTGCGCGTCGGCGGCCACGGTCTCCGCCTCGGCGCGGCGGCGCGGGTCCAGCCAGGTGGCGTCCAGGACCACGCTGTGGCCGAGGGCGAGGAGTTCCCCGGCCCTGGCGAGCATCCGGGCGTAGACGGCGGAGACCGCCTCCTCCGAGTACCGTCCACCGGCCGGGCCCACGCCCGCGTCACCGGTGCCGGTTTCCGCGAGGACGTCGGAGCGGAGTTCATCGGAGCGGAGCAGCTCGGCCCCCAGCGCAACGGCCACCGGCGCGGCCAGCGTCGACTTGCCGGACCCGGACACACCTCCCACCAGAACCAACCGGACGCGGGCGCGCAGGAGGGCGTCGACGGCCCGGTCCGCCAACTCCAGGGCGTGCCGCGCATCCGCCCCACCGCTCGCGGACTGCTCGGCGCGGATCGCGGTCACCTTGGACCGGACCAACGCGCGGTACCCGATGTAGTGGTGGACGAGGGACGACGGGGCGTCATCGCCCGAGAAGTCCCGATACGCTCCGAGGAAGGCCTCGGCGAGGTCCCGCGCCCCCATCCTGTCGAGGTCCATGGCCAGGAACCCGGCGTCGAGCATAGCGTCCCCGAACCTGAGCCGGTCGTCGAACTCGAGGCAGTCGATCACCCGGGGCCCGTCGTCCTCCAGGTAGACGTCAGCCGCGAGCAGGTCCCCGTGGCCGTCGACCACCCGGCCCGCCTCGACACGTGCCCGCAGGAGTCGCTCCCTGCCGCGGAGGTACTCCCCCGCGAGCCATTCCACGTCGTCGACGATCTCTGGTGCATCCTCGCCCACGCTCAGACGTCGCAGGTGCCCGATCGACTCCCTCCACAACCCGGCCACGGCGTCCGCGGTGCCCACCGCGTCGATCTCCTCCGAGCGGGGGCTCGCCGCGTGGAGATGGTCGAGCTGCCGGGCCACCTCCCGCACGCCCACCACGAGGTCCGGGTCGTCGGCGTGGCCGGTTCCGGACGCCCGCGACCGCACCAGTGACTCCAGGCTCCGCCGGGAAGGGAGTCGGCGCATCCGGACCACGTGGTCGATCACCTCGCCGTCAGGACCACGAACCTCGAGGACGCCGTCATAGACGTCCGGCGCCAGGCGACTGTTGAGCTCGACCTCCCGCCGACTCTGCTCGGCGCGGGCCCCGACCGACGTGTTGTCCAGGAACCCGAGGTCGATCCGTTTGCGCACTTTGTGAGCCTCGTCACCATAGAGCACGATGAGAGCGCTGTGGGTCTCGACGACCGCCGGCCCGTCGTCCGTCGCCCGGTCGGCATCCGCAGGAGTGTCCATAACCCCAGCCTAGGCAGGCATGACGCGGTTCGTCGCCGACCCGCGGAGCCGGCCGGATACGCCCCCCTCGCCTTCGGTGACCGGAGTGTTACCTCAAGGAACACACAGCATGTGGCCCCCCTGACAGGGCCCGAGTTCACTTGTAGGGTCGCCGACGCACCTCGCTCCGATCGAGGTGTCCGCGATGAGAGACATCGTGGTCAATGAAGATGGGAGCTGTTCAGAAAATGACGAACACCCACCGGAAGACCACCAACCGCACCACCGCCAAGATCGCCGCCGTCGGCGCGTTCGGCATCGGTGCCGCCATCGCGTTCCCCGGCTTCGCCGCGGCCCAGGATGCCCCGGCAGGCAGCCTCGAGGGCCTCGCGGGCGACACGGGCAGCCTCACGGAGTTCACCGGTGAGGACGGCAGCCTGGCCGACCTCGACCTCGGCACCGACCTCGCCGTCGACCTGGGCAGCCTCGCCTTCAACCTGAACCTCGGCGCCGAGGCGTCGAACCCGGGCTCGGTCGAGTTCGGCAGCCTCGGCGTCTCGCCGAACACCGGCAGCGACATCC
>NZ_JAALDX010000545.1:0-138 GCF_014145095.1 Dietzia sp. SLG310A2-38A2
TGCCGGTGTCCGCCGGGTTCGCCTCCGCGGCCACCCCGACCGTCGCGGAGGCGATCACCGGGTTCAGGGAGCAGGGCCATCGCCGGATCGCGGTGGCGACCCACCTGCTGGCCCCCGGGTTCTTCGCGGACCGGCTCC
>NZ_JAALDX010000545.1:209-3652 GCF_014145095.1 Dietzia sp. SLG310A2-38A2
TCCCCGCCGCTCGGCGCGAACCCGGAGATAATCGATCTGATCGTCCGTCTATACCTGGAGAATTCGGCGGGATTAATCCGCTGACCGGCCCGGCTGTTCTCGAATCGCTAAAGCCCGGATCATTATCTAGAATGGCCGTCAAATGTGACCAGGCATAATTTGCCAATGCTGGTGCATACTGTTGGGCAGTAGTGGTCGCGACTAGCTAGGGAGAAACAATGGCTCAGCAATTCCAGGTCAGGTACATCGACGACATCGACGGAACGGAACTGGGCGAAGAGGCCAATTCCATCTCGTTCGCGTTCGAAGGCAAGGAATACTCCATCGACCTCAGTGACGAGAATGCAGAGGCGTTCCGCGAGGTCATGGCCCCCTACATCGATGCCGGTCACCGGGTGACAGGTGGCAAGAGCAAGCCGGCGCGTAAGGCCGCCGCCAAGTCCGGCTCGGGCGATACCAAGGCCATTCGGGAATGGGCGCGGGAAAACGGCTTCGACGTCTCCGATCGCGGCCGCATCCCGGCCGACGTGATGGAGGCCTACGCCGCCGCCAACTGATCGCAGAAGCGAGGGCCCGCATCCCCGGGGACGGGGTGCGGGCCCTTCCGTCTATTCGTATGCAGCACTGGTCGGCGGACAACCCTCACCCGGTTGGCGGACGGGAGTCGCGAAATCGGGCGGTGAAGCCGCGCGAATTGTCCGCCGGACGAGTTCGCGTGTCCGCCACGAGCCCGAGCGCAGAGTCGTGGGACTTCGTCAGAGCTGCGTGATCGGCTCATCCAGATGCGGGAGGACGCCGGCCACGAGTCCTGCGCGGATTCCGGCGTAGTTGGCGCCGCGGAGCGAAGCCATTTCCGCCGCCACGGCCACCGCGCGGTCCAGTACCGAGTCCGCCTCGGCCGATTCGTGGACGATCCCGGCCTCGACCGCGTCGGCCGCCGGGTACCGCTTCGAGGAGAGCATCGCCGTGCTCGCGACCGAATGACTGAGCCGGGTGGTGATGAGGGCGTTCATTCCCGGAGGGAACGGCATCCCCAGTTGCGCCTCGGGCAGGTTCCAGAATCCGCGGTCGGCGCGCATGACGCGGTGGTCGTGGGACAGGGCGAGCATGGCCCCGGCGCCGAAGGCGTGGCCGTTGACCGCGGCCACGGTCGGCAGCTCGAGCCGCAGGACGCGGGCGAACAACCGCTGGGCCCGCGAGACGTAGGCGGGCAGGCCGGCGGGATCGGAGGCGACCACCGACAGGTCGAGACCGGTGGAATAGAACTTCCCCGCCCCGGTCGTGACCAGGGCCGCCGGCCCCTCGGACGCCTCGACCTCGGCGAGCGCGGCGTCGAGGGAGTCCAGGAACTCCGGGGAGAAGGCGTTGTCAGGGGCGTCGGCGGGATCCTCCGGCTCGGAGAAGCGGAGGACGAAGACGGACTCGTGACGGCTCAGAGTGGGCATGCGGTTCAGCGTAGAGCCTCGAGAACACCGTCACGGCAGGTGGGACACCGTTGTCACGTCGTCTCCGCATGCCGGGCCGCGGCGGGGATATCGGGGTGACTGCGGTGAGATGACACCGTTCCGGTGGACACGCCACGGCGTTGTGACGAGATGACCACGTCGTCGTCGTACCCTGCCCGGGTGACCCGTTCCCCCTCCCGCGCCACCACCGGCGTCCCACCCCACGCCCAGTACGACGACGCCCTCCGGCTGGGGATCCTGAGGGAGGCCACGCGCAGGCTCCGGGGCGCGGCGCCGGAGAAGCTCGGACTGCGCCCGCTGGCCGCCTCGCAGGGCACCTCCACCACGGCCATCTACACCATGTTCGGGGGCAAGTCCGGGCTGCTCGCCGCGGTCGCGGAGGAGGCGGATCGGATGCTCGCCGAGGCCCTGCGGGAGTCGTTGCGTCACGACAGTGTCGAGACCGACATGCGCTCCCTGTGCCGCGCCTACCGCCGGTGGGCGCTGGACAACCAGGGTCTGTACGCGCTGGTGGTGGGGGAGCCCGTCCGCTCACCCCGCATCGAGGCCGACCGCCGAGACCCGCAGTGGCGGGAACCGCTGCTGGAGATCGTCGACGCGTTGGTGGACGAGGGGGTCTTCCGGGCCGCGGACGTGCACGAGGCGGCCACCGCGATCTGGGCCTCGCTGCACGGTGTCGTGTCGTTGGAACTCAGCGTGTGGCGGGAGTCGCCGAGCGCCGAGCAGTACTTCGAGACGCAGCTCGCGGCCGTCCTGCGGTCATGGGCCGCCGGCGGCGCCCGCCCGGCCTCAGCCGCCGGACCCGCAACCTCTTCTCACGGAATGGTGGGCTGACCTCATGAGCGAGCGTTCGTTCTTCACCCTCGACGAGTCGGGGGCGTACATCCCCACCCGATACGCGCGCAGTGCCTGGTCGGAGACCATGGTCAACGGGCCTGCGGTCGTGGTGGCCTCGGCCCGTGCGCTCGAGGCCGAGCACGGGGCGGAGGGTTTCCAGCCCGCCCGGCTCACCGTGGACCTCTTCGCGCCCGTCCGCACCGAACCGCTGGTCGCGGTGACGGAGGAGGTCCGCGCCGGCAACCGCATCAGGGTCGCGGACGTCCGGATGCTGCAGGACGGAAAACTGGTCGCCCGGGGCACCCTCGTGCAGCTGCGCCGCGGAGAGCAGCCGCCCGGCAACGTGTGGCGCTCTGGCCGGCGAGTCGGGGCCCCGCCGGAGGCGGACCCGGCCGAGAACCGGCCGGGGTCGAACGTGTTCTTCGGCAGCGGCGACGAGGTGGAGGCGTGGAGTCGCGACATGGGCGCGCACCAGAACGACCAGCGCAAGCGGTTCTGGCTGCACCCACTGGACGTGGTGGCCGGTGAGGACGCGACCCCGTTCCAGCGGGCCGTGACGCTGGCCGAGTCCACCAGCCTCATGTCGCACTGGGGAGACGAGGGCATCGGCTTCATCAACGCCGACCTCACCGTGGCATTGGCCCGCCTGCCCCGTTCGGGCGACATCGGCATCGAGGCCGACGAGCACCTCAGCGATGACGGCGTGGCGGTCGGCAGCGCCTCGCTGTTCGACCGCGACGGGGTGTTCGGCACCGGAACCGTGGTAGCGGTGTCCAACGCGGGACGGCAGATCGACTTCACCCGCCGCAGGGCGGGCACGGAGGACAGCGGATCGATCGGGTCGAACGAGGAGGCGACGCGCGTATGAGCGCCCGGTTGACGCGGGTGCGGATGCTCGACGCGACCGAGGCCCAGGTCGGTCTGGTGCGGTTCGCGCTCGCCGGGGGCGGCGACTCGGCAGCCGTCGACCTGGCTGCCCCTGTGCCGTCGTGCCCGGAGTGGACACTGCACGACCTCGTCACCCACCTCGGCGCCGTCAACCGCTGGGGCGGGGTCACGGTGCGCGACGGGAATCCCGACGAGCGCTCGCGGGGCCTGGGCGAGGCGATGAAGTCCGCCCCTCCGGCGTCGGCGGGCGCA
>NZ_JAALDX010000545.1:3887-5360 GCF_014145095.1 Dietzia sp. SLG310A2-38A2
CTCGGCCACGACGCCGCTTCCGGAGGACGTGGCCGTGGACACGGTGGACGAGTTCTGCGCCGTGATGTACCCGCACAAGGGCTCCCGAGCACCGCTGCCGGTGACGATCCGGCTGCGCGCCGTGCTCCACGCCCCCGAGGGTCTGGCGACGGGCGCCGAGCCGGTGGGTGCGACGGCCTCGGGCGATCTCGAGTGGGAGCTGCCCGGCGCCGACGGGACCGGGGAGGTCGAGGTGTCGGGTTCGCCGGAGTCGCTCGCGCTCCTGCTGTGGGGAAGGCTCGGCGCCGAGGACGCGGGGCTGGAGATCTCCGGCGACCGCGCGGGCCTCGAGGCCGCCCTGGAGGCCGGACTCGCGGGGTGAGGCCGCCCGTTGTGAGTCTTCCGGTCGCGATGGGGCTGGTGGCGCTGGGCGGGGCCGTGGGTTCCTATGCGCGGGCCATCGTGTCGTTCGCGTTCCCCGAGGCAGCGCTCACCGCGACCCTCGCCGTGAACCTGGTCGGCGCGTTCGTCCTGGGTCTGCTGTTGACCTGGCTCGCCGGCGGTGGGGACCGGGACGGTGGGAACCAGGTCGTGGGACGACGACGACACCGTGCGCGGTTGCTGGTGGGTACCGGCTTCTGCGGCGGTTTCACCACGTACTCCCTCATCGCACTGCAGGCCGCGGAGCTCGTGCAGGTGGGCGATGCACCCATGGCCGCCCTCTACTGCGCCGGCACGCTCGCCCTCGGCGCGGTGGCCACGATGCTCGGGATCGTGCTTGCGTCGCGGCGGCGACCGGACCCGAGCCCGGCGGTCTCGTGACATGACATTCCTGAACTTGCCTCTGGTGTCGATTTCGTGGAGCGATGCGGTGCTGGCCGGGTGGATCGCACTCGGGGGAGGCGCCGGGGCGGCGTTGCGGTACGTGGTGGACGTGGCCGTGTCCTCGCGCTGGCGGCGCCCGTTCCCCCTGGCGACGTTTCTGATCAACCTGTCGGGCTCGCTGGCTCTCGGGTTGCTCGTGGGGTGGTTCTACGCCGGCGAGTGGGGCCCGGGCTGGTCGCATGCAGCCCCGATGATCGGCACCGGCCTCCTCGGTGGATACACGACGTTCTCCACCGCGAGCTATGACACCCTCCGCCTGGCCCGGGACGCGCGGGTCGGTATGGCGCTGGCCTACGCGGTGGGCACGATGCTCGCGACCGTTCTCGCTGCCTTGCTGGGCTTGTGGCTGGGCGCGTGGTGGGCCACCGTGGTGTGAGAGGTGCAGAGGGGAGTCGGTCGCGCATGGGTCATCGGATGTTCGTCGCGGTCCTGCCGCCGAACGAGGTCCGCGAGGAACTCGAGCGGTTTCTCGAGCCGCGGCCGGGCCTGGCGTGGACCAACCCCTCGCAGTGGCACCTCACGCTGACCTTCTGCCCGGATGTCGACGAGTGGCGGATCGACCACCTCGCCGACAGGCTCGGCTCGGTGGCCCGTAGACACGAGCCGCTT
>NZ_JAALDX010000546.1:0-1409 GCF_014145095.1 Dietzia sp. SLG310A2-38A2
GGCGGCACCCGCGCCCGCCAGTACGAGGGCTGCCGCGGCCAGCGAGGCCACCGCGGCGCGGGCGGCGCGCATTATGTTCATCTTCTTATTAAGCCACGCCCGGTAATCATCGGGAGGTCCTTTGCGTACACCAGCCCGGGGTCCGCTGCGACCACGGCTTCGATCGCGTTGACCAGCCTCATCGCGGTGACGAGCATTCCGGACTCGTTGTGGTCGCCGTGCTCGGCGTGGTGGGTGAACTCCACCCGCATCGTCGGTTCGCCCCGGATCTCGATGCGGTAGCAACCGTCGCCGTGGTCGGGCCGGGGCCAGTCCGGCGCCTGGTCGACGGCCGTGCGGGTGACGTGCTCCAGGACGATGCGGTCCTCGCCGTCGACCTGTCCCACCACCTCAAACCGCAGTGCCGCCTGGGTCCCGGCCGGGACCTCGCACGCCAGCAGTGACAGGTCGCGCTCGGCGGGCAGTCGCTCGTGGCGCTCGATCAGAGGTTCGTCGAGCGTCACCTCCAAGGCGGCAGCGAGTTGACGGACCACAGACCCCCAGCCGGCGGCCAGCATCCCCGGCCGGAGCAGTGGCGGCAGGGAGTCCATGGACCGACCGAAGCCGAACAGTCGCCGCATGGTCTCGCCCTGGTGGTACACCGAGTAGTCGGCGATCTCACCCACCCGGATCAGGTCGATGCGACGGGACAGGCTCGTCATCACCAGCGGCAGCACGTCATTGGCGAATCCCGGGTCGATGCCGTTGACGTGCAGCGTGGCGCCACCCTCGCGGGCGGCGACCGCGAGGGCGTCGATCATCTCCTCCGGGAGTGTGCCGTGCGGGTACTGGAGCAGCACCGGGCCGGAGGCCACCACGTCGATCCCCGCGCGCAGGAAGACGCGGAAGTCCTCGATCGCCGGCATGAAGCGGGTCTCGGTCTCGGCGGTGTACACGATCGCGTCCGGGCGGAGTGCGAGCAGCGCCGCCCGGTCATCGGTCGCGATCACCCCCAGATCCCGGCCCAGACCGGCGAGCCGGCCCGCGTCGACGCCGACCTTCGCGGGGTCGGAGACGAAGACGCCCACCAGCTCCAGCTCGGGCCGGGCGTCGACGGCCTCGACCGCCATCCTGCCCAGATACCCCGTCGACCATTCCACGACCTTGATCGACACTTCTTCGCCCGATACTGCGTTGCCCGACACATCCCGGATCGTCATGTCCGGACAGTAGCGGCTCGGACGCCCTGCCACGACCCCGTTTCGCCGATCAGGCAGATCAGCGCGCGGCACCGGCCACTCTGCGGCATCAGCCTGTCTGCGGGGAGGTTCCGCGCTGTGCGACATCCTTCGACGAGTCGGGGTCCTGCGAGTCCGGTCGACCGCCGACGTGGGCCTCCGCGCGCATGCGCTCGCTCATGTGCGGGTAGT
>NZ_JAALDX010000546.1:1419-1502 GCF_014145095.1 Dietzia sp. SLG310A2-38A2
CGCCCACTCGAGCGAGTTGCCCGCACCCCACGGGTCGTCGACCGTGACGATCTCACCGTAGCGCCAGCTCTTGATGACGTTCC
>NZ_JAALDX010000546.1:1512-1671 GCF_014145095.1 Dietzia sp. SLG310A2-38A2
GCAGTTCGAACGCCGGCCGCTCGGAGCGGATCCGGGGCAGGGTCACGAAGTTGTGACGCGGCGGCGGGCACGAGGTGGCCCACTCGAGCGAGTTGCCCGCGCCCCACGGGTCGTCGACGGTGACGATCTCGCCGTAGCGCCAGCTCTTGATGACGTTCC
>NZ_JAALDX010000546.1:1778-1925 GCF_014145095.1 Dietzia sp. SLG310A2-38A2
TGTCCGTGGCCAGGTAGTCGGCGTAGCGGCGGGCCATGCCCTGGTTACCGAGCCAGTGCTGCACGAGGAACGTGGTGTGGAAGCCGATGAACATCAGCCAGAAGTGCCACTTGCCCAGGGTCTCGTCGAGCATCCGGCCCGTCATCT
>NZ_JAALDX010000546.1:1999-2148 GCF_014145095.1 Dietzia sp. SLG310A2-38A2
CAGCACGTAGTGGAAGTGCGCCACCACGAAGTAGGAGTCGTGCACGTGGAAATCGATCGGCGCGGCGGCCAGCATGATGCCAGTCAGCCCACCGAAGAGGAAGGACACCAGGAAGCCCAGGGCGAAGATCATCGGCGTCTCGAACGTCA
>NZ_JAALDX010000546.1:2158-2635 GCF_014145095.1 Dietzia sp. SLG310A2-38A2
TGGGGAACCAGAAGTACACGCCGGCGAACGTGGCGAACACGATCGTGCCGAAGAGCGTGTAGTGGAAGTGGGCGACGATGAAGTACGTGTCCGAGATGTGGAAGTCGATCGGCGCGGCGGCCATCATGATGCCCGTCAGACCACCGAAGAGGAAGGTCACGATGAAGCCGAGCGCGAAGATCATCGGCGTCTCGAACGTCATCTTCCCGCGCCACATGGTGCCGATCCAGTTGAAGAACTTCACACCCGTGGGAACGGCGATGAGGAACGTCATGAAGGAGAAGAACGGCAGGAGCACGGCGCCGGTGACGAACATGTGGTGCGCCCAGACCGCCATGGACAGCGCGGCGATCGCGAGGGTCGCGAAGATCAGACCGGCGTAGCCGAAGAGCGGCTTGCGCGAGAAGACCGGGAACACCTCGGAGACGATGCCGAAGAACGGCAGGGCGAGGACGTACACCTCGGGGTGACCGAAGA
>NZ_JAALDX010000546.1:2645-2836 GCF_014145095.1 Dietzia sp. SLG310A2-38A2
AAAGACGAGCCCGGCGTAACCGAAGAGCGGCTTGCGGGAGAACACCGGCAGGATCTCAGTGATGATCCCGAAGAACGGCAGGGCTAGGACGTACACCTCGGGGTGACCGAAGAACCAGAACAGGTGCTGCCAGAGGATGGCGCCACCGTTGCCCGGGTCGTAGATGCGGCCACCGAACTGGCGGTCGTAGA
>NZ_JAALDX010000546.1:2846-3249 GCF_014145095.1 Dietzia sp. SLG310A2-38A2
CAGGATCGAGCCTCCGTTGCCCGCGGAGAATATGCGGCCACCGAACTGGCGGTCGTAGAAGACGCCGAGGGCGGCGGCGGTGAGCAGCGGGAAGATCAACAGGATCAGCACGGACGTCACGAGGATGTTCCACGTGAAGATCGGCATCCGGAACATGGTCATTCCCGGCGCTCGGAGGCAGATGATCGTGGTGACGAAGTTGACGGCGCCGAGGATGGTACCGATACCGCCGATGCCCACGCCGAGGATCCACAGGTCCGCGCTGACCTGCGGCGAGTACTCCTGGCTCGCCAGCGGCATGTACATGGTCCAGCCGAAGGCGGCGGCCCCGCCCGGGGTCAGGAAGCCGGACATCACGACGATGCCGCCTGCGGTGAACAGCCAGTAGCCCAGGGCGTTCAGT
>NZ_JAALDX010000546.1:3259-3458 GCF_014145095.1 Dietzia sp. SLG310A2-38A2
CGACGGCCGGAGAGTGGATCTTGTCGGCCAGCGGCATGTACATGGTCCAGCCGAACGCGGCCGCGCCACCCGGGGTGAGGAACCCCGAGAGCATGATCGTGCCGCCGACGGCGAACAGCCAGTAGCCCAGGGCGTTCAGTCGAGGGAAGGCGACGTCGGGGGCGCCGATCTGCAGCGGCATGATGTAGTTCGCGAATCC
>NZ_JAALDX010000546.1:3468-3542 GCF_014145095.1 Dietzia sp. SLG310A2-38A2
AGCGGTGAGCAGCGGGAAGATCAGCAGGATCAGGACCGACGCCACCAGGATGTTCCACGTGAAGATCGGCATCC
>NZ_JAALDX010000546.1:3841-4114 GCF_014145095.1 Dietzia sp. SLG310A2-38A2
GACCACGATCGGGGTGCCGTACAGCAGCAGCATGACCGTGCCGTGCATGGTGAACAGCTGGTTGAACTGCTCGTTGGACAGGAACTGCATGCCGGGAAGGAACAGCTCCGCCCGGATGAGCAGGGCCATGAGCCCGCCGATGAAGAAGAAGACGAAACAGGTGACGATGTACATCAGGCCGAGCAGCTTGTGATCGGTCGTCGTCATCATCTTCCACACGAACGAACCCGGCCGGGCGGTGCCCGTGGGTACGCCCGGCGGATGGTCGAGATC
>NZ_JAALDX010000546.1:4124-4255 GCF_014145095.1 Dietzia sp. SLG310A2-38A2
CACCACGATCGGCGTTCCGTAGAACAACAGCATGATCGTGCCGTGCATGGTGAACAGCTGGTTGAACTGCTCGTTCGACAGGAACTGCATGCCCGGGACGAAGAGCTCCGCCCGGATGAGCAGGGCCATGA
>NZ_JAALDX010000546.1:4265-8212 GCF_014145095.1 Dietzia sp. SLG310A2-38A2
ATCGACTGAACGCGTTCGCGGGACGAGTACCTCTGACATCTTCTCCCCGATCGTTGGTGGATCCGAATCTAGGGAGCCGCCCGGGCTGGCGCATTGATTTACGTCAACATCGGGTGAGGCAAAACATACGAGGCGGGTGCCGGGGGGCCACACTGGGAGACATGATCGCTCACGGGGACGTCTCCGGGATCGCCGGTTCCGCACTGTTCGCCTCGTTGCCGCCGCGCTGCTGGGCCTACCTGGCCGACTCCTCCCGGACTGTCGAGGCGCGACCCGGTTCCACGGTGCAGCTGGCCGGGGAGCCGGTGAGCCGACTGGTGCTGATCACCGCCGGCGCCCTCCACGTCATCCGGGAGGACCGGTCCGGCCACCAGCGGCACGTCAGGATCCTCGGGCCCGGCCGTCATCTCGGCCTGGTGGAGTTCGCACTGGGCTGCCCCGCTCGTCACAGCGTCGTCGCCGCCGAGGCGACGACACTGACCACCGTCTCGCACGACGCCCTGCGCGCAGCGGCCGCCGCCTGCCCGGTCCTCCACGACTCGATCACACGCGCCCTGGCCGAGAAGGTGGTCGAGAGCGAACAACATCTCGATTCGCTCACCTCGGAGGACGTGTCGACGCGGCTGGTCTCCTACCTGCGCTCACTGCCCGCCACGCCCGGACGGGACGGGCGCTCCCGTGTGCGACTGCCGGTGTCCCAGTCCGATCTCGCCTCGCACCTGGGGACCACACCGGAGACGTTGAGCCGTCGCCTCCACGATCTCATCGACTCCGGTGCGGTGGAGCGGGTCGCCCGCCGCGAGTTCGTACTCGAGCACGGTCGGCTCACCAGATACTGACGCGCTCCTCGGGGGCGAGCCACAGTCCGTCACCCTCGGTCACCTCGAACGCGGCGTGGAAGTCGTCGAGGTTCCGCACCACCTGGTTGCAGCGGAACTCCGGCGGGGAGTGCGGGTCCACGGCCAACCGGCGGGCGGCCTCCTCCGCGCGGGTCTTGGTGCGCCACACGATGGCCCAGGAGGTGATCAGGCGCTGGATGCCGGTCATGCCGTCGATCTCCGGGCCCACCTCCGTCCCCTCCGCCGGCTGCCCGTTCGACCCCTGCCCGTTCGACCCCTGCGCCAACCGGTAGGCCAGGAGCGCGATGGTCAGCCCGCCGAGGTCGCCGATGTTCTCCCCCACCGTGAAGGCCCCGTTGACGTGATCCTTCGCGGGGTCCAGACCGTCCGGGGTCAATCCCTGGTACTGGTCGATCAACGCATCTACGCGGGTGGAGAACGCCGAGCGGTCGTCGTCGGTCCACCAGTCCACCAGGTTGCCGTCGCCGTCGTACTTCGACCCCTGGTCATCGAAACCGTGGCCGATCTCGTGACCGATCACCGCACCGATCGCGCCGTAGTTGGCGGCGTCGTCGGCGTCGGCGTCGAAGAACGGGGGCTGGAGGATGGCGGCCGGGAACACGATCTCGTTCATCACCGGGTTGTAGTAGGCGTTGACCGTCTGCGGGGTCATGTGCCACTCACCGCGGTCGACCGGGCCGCCGAGCTTGCCCAGCTCGTAGCGGTGCTCGAACTCGGCGGACCGCCTCACGTTGCCGAGCAGGTCGTCCGGGCGCACCTCGAGCGCCGAGTAGTCGCGCCACTTCTCCGGGTAGCCGATCTTGGGCACGAACGCCTCGAGCTTCTCCTGCGCCCGCTCGCGCGTCTCCGGCGTCATCCACGGCAGCCGAGCGATGGAGTAGCGGTAGGCGGCGGTGAGGTTCTCGACCAACTCGACCATCCGGGCCTTGTGGCCGGGCGGGAAGTGACGAGCCACGTACTCTTTACCCACCTCCTCACCGAGAGCCCCCTCGACCGCGGCGACGCCACGCTTCCACCGCGCCTTGATCTCCTCCGTGCCGGACATCGCGGTGCCGTAGAAGCGGAAGTCCTCCTCCACCAGGTCGCTGGTCAGATAGGGCGCGCGCGAACCGAGGACTCGCCACCGCAGCCATTCCTTCCACGTCTCCAGTGGTTCGGTCGACCACAACTCGGCGACAGCGGTGAGGAAGTCGGGCTGCATGGCCACGAGCCGGCCGAAGGTCTCCTCCGAACCGCCCACCTCACGGGCCCAGTCGTGCCAGGGGAATCCGGGTGCCAGACCGGGGAGCTCGTCCCAGGTGACGGGGTTGTAGGTCTTGTCGGCGTCGCGACGGGCCACCACGTCCCAGTGTGCGGCGGCGATGCGGGACTCCAGTGCGACGATCCGCTCGGCGCGGGCGCGGGCGTCCTCGTCCCCCGACAGTCCCGCGAGCACGAGCATCCGCGCCACGTGATCGGTGTACTGCTCGCGCAGCTCCGCGTACTGGTCCTCGCGGTAGAAGGATTCGTCCGGCAGCCCGATCCCGTACTGCACCAGGTAGAGGATGTACTCGGTGGAGTTCTTGGCGTCGTTGTTGACGTAGGCGCCGACCAGTCCGCCGACGCCCACCTTCTCCAGCCGCGCCATGGCCAGGGCCAGCGAGTCGGCGTCGGTCGCGCCGTCGATCTCGGCAAGGTCGGGCGCGAGCGCAGCGACGCCCGCGGCCTCGACCGCGTCGGTGTCCATGAAGGAGGCGTAGAACGCGCCGATCTGCGAGTCCACCGGGGCGTCGGTGATGATGTCCCGCACGCGCTCCTCGGACAGGTCGCGCAGGGCGAGGAACGCACCGTCGATCGGCCGGTCGGCGGGGATCACGTGATCGCGGATCCAGGTGCCGTTGACGTGTTGGTAGAGGTCGTCCTGGGGACGGACGTCCCGGTTGACGTACTGCAGGTCGAGGCCCGAAGGGCGCGAGTCGTCTGTCGTGGGGATCTCGGTCGCTGTCATGCGACCAGGTTACGGAAGGCCCGGCGACCGGTCCCTCAGTAGAAGCCGTTCCGGAGGTTGTGCGCTTTGGCGCCCGAATAGGCGTCGACCATCCCCCAGACCCAGAACCCGAGCATGATCGGGATCCCGATCAGGACCACGGACAGCAGGATGCCGAGGAAATAGCCGGCCATGATGCCGATCCCCTTGCCGGCCTGGCCGTTGATCATGGTGCCGAGCCCGGGCAGGAAGAAGGACAGCACCAGCGAGAGTGCCGGTTCCTTGCGCGTGGCCCCGTAGTTCGGCGCGTACGGGTGCACCGCGCCGTACCCCGGTGAGCCGTAGGGCTGCACTCCATAGGGCTGCACGCCGTAGGGCTGGGCCCCGTAGTACTGGGCCCCGTAGTACTGGGCGCCATAGGGCTGCTGGTCAAACGGGTGCTGGTCAAACGGGTGCTGGCCGAACGGCTGTTGCCCGAACGGTTGCTGATCGAAGGGAGGGGTCGCGTACTCCTGACCACCGAAGGGCGCTGAACCGTAGGGCTCCGTCCCGTAGGGATACCCGTCCCCGTACCGCTGCCCGCCGGCAGAGAACCGATCACCGGCGTTCGACGGCGTCCCATACTCTGAGCCGTAGCCTCGGGGGTCTTCGCCGTACGACTCGTGATTCTCGGACGGAGTAGTCATGTCCACAACAGTAACGCGGTGGAACGACGTGCCGGTTGCGAGTCGGTCTCAGTTGCGCGCGGTCATCCCGGGCCGGGCCCAGATGTCCGCGCAGTCGACACAGGCGTCCTCCGATACGACCCCCACCCGCTGCAGTTGCCCGTACATCCAGCACCCCAGGCAGAACCCCAGGGCGGCCTCGGCGAGAGCGGCAGCCACGAGCACGCCCAGGACCACGACCCCTGCCACCGTCATCCCGCCCAGGAACAACCCGAGCGCGACCGAGGACATGACCAGGCCGATCGTCTGGGCGAATCGCTTGGGCGCACCTGCGACCAACTTGGGCTCGGAGCTGACCCTCGGGGCCAGCACGTGCACCGAGAGCCTGCCGAACGGCGAGTACCGCGGCCCTCCGGCCACCCGGAGGGCGAAGCCCCCGACGAGCGCCGCGGCGAG
>NZ_JAALDX010000546.1:8222-27748 GCF_014145095.1 Dietzia sp. SLG310A2-38A2
GTCGACCGGCTTGGGGGCCACTGCGGTCATTAAGGGTCCTCCTGAACGCCTCACCCGACGCCGTGGGTCGAACCACCGACCCCACGTCGAACGCAAAGGAATAGTGCGTGAGGGCAATCCTAACCCTCCGCTGAGATGGCCCACCACTCACCCCGCAGAACTCGCCGGGGCGGGTCATCTGCGTGAATCCGACGCCGCGACGACACGCCCGAGATGACGCCCGGACCCGCCTCGACCTCCACTTCGACTGCGCCCACGGCCCATCTCCTAGGCTCTCCCCCATGACCGATCTCGCGCCGAGCCGACACCGCCCTCGACGGGGGTACCCCTTCACCCCCGTGCGGGTCACGGTGGGTGTCGTGGGCCCGCTCGTCGCCGGACTCGTGCTCGCGGGTTGCGGGCCCTCCCCCGTCGACATGGTCGAGCACCCCGTCACCACGACCCCCACACGGATGGCCGGCGAGGAGCTGCAGCGCTCCGCCGAACCGGAGGAGTCGTGTGCGCCCGTACCGGCGCCGGCCGAGTTCCCCGGGGACGGGCTTCGGGGGGTCGCGTCCGTCGACCCGGCAGAAGAGAGGGTGGAGGTGCCGCGGTCGCCGGAACGGATCCTGGCGCTCGGGGCCGGGGCCGTGGATGTGGCGTGCGCCCTGGGGCTGCAGGACCTCGTCGTCGGAACCTCCGGCCTGCCCCGTGACGCCGACGTCTACCTCCCCGCTCCCCTCGTGGGTCTGCCCGACCTCGCGATCAACGGCGACTCGGGCGCGGAGGACGGCGCGGCTGCGGCCCGTGAACTCAGCCCCGACCTCATCGTGCTGGCCGACTCGATCGATCCCGACCCTGCCGTGGTGCGGGCGTTGTCGGAGGTCGCCCCGACCGTCGTGTACGACGCGCGCAGCCTGAACTGGACCGAGAGCACCGAGGCGATCGCCGACGCCTACGGCCGACCGCGCGCCGGCGGGGATCTCCTGCTGGACGTGATCGACCGGGCCCGGTTCACCGCCGACGCCACCACCCCGCGCGACACTTGGGTCTCGCTCGTCTCCGTCTCCGACACCGACGGGATAGCGGTGCAGCAGCCGGAAACCCTCGGGAGCCTCATGCTCGAGGCCGTCGGCGCCGGTCGCCCGCCGGCGCAGCGCACCCGGGACGGTCAGCGGATCGAACCCGCCCCCGAGTCTCCTCCGGTGGGCGATGAGCTCGACGGAGACGTGATCTTCGCCGTGGTGGGGGGCAGTGACCGCTCGGAGCAGTCCGCGCGGGAGGCCTTCGCCACCGACCGGTGGACGGAGCTCGACGCGGTGGGCGCCCGTCGCATGTTCGTGGTGGACCGGGCCGTGTGGGAGGGATCCGGTCCCGTGGCCGCGCGCGCGGTCCTCGACGACATCAGGGGCTCCATCAACGGGATCGCCCCGGACGGCTAACCGGGGGGTCCGGCCGTTCCGGCCGACAGGTGGCAGGCCGACCCGTGACTTCAGCCCGACGACATCACCCCGGCGCCTGATCGGGTGCCGGGGTGATGTGGGGTCGCCAGTCGGGTCAGAAGTCCCAGTCCTCGTCCTCCGTGGCAACGGCCTTGCCCATGACGTAGGAGCTGCCGGAACCCGAGAAGAAGTCGTGGTTCTCGTCCGCGTTCGGGCTGAGCGCCGAGAGGATCGCGGGATCGACGTTGGTCTCGTCCTTGGGGAACATCCCCTCGTACCCGAGGTTCATCAGCGCCTTGTTGGCGTTGTAGCGGAGGAACTTCTTGACATCCTCGGTCCACCCGACGGTGTCGTAGAGGTCCTCGGTGTAGTCCGCCTCGTTGTCGTACAACTCGAAGAGCAACTCGAAGGTGTAGTCCTTCAACTCGTCGCGCTCGGCCTGACCGATCTGCTCGAGCGCACGCTGGTACTTGTATCCGATGTAGTAACCGTGCACCGCCTCGTCCCGGATGATGAGCCGGATGATGTCCGCCGTGTTGGTGAGCTTGGCCCTCGAGGACCAGCGCATGGGCAGGTAGAAGCCCGAGTAGAAGAGGAACGACTCGAGGAGGGTCGAGGCGATCTTGCGCTTGAGGGGATCCTCCCCGGCGTAGTACCCGAGGATGATGTGCGCCTTGCGCTGCAGGAAGGTGTTCTCCTCCGCCCAGCGGAAGGCGTCGTCGACCTGCGGCGTGGAGCAGAGCGTCGAGAAGATGGTGGAGTAGCTCTTGGCGTGGACCGACTCCATGAACGCGATGTTGGTGAGCACCGCCTCCTCGTGGGGGGTCGACGCGTCGGGGATCATGCTCACCGCGCCGACCGTCCCCTGGAGGGTGTCGAGCAGCGTCAGGCCGGTGAAGACCCGGGTGGTGAGCTGCTGTTCCGAGTCCGTCAGCGTCTGCCACGACGGGATGTCGTTGGACACCGGGACCTTCTCCGGCAACCAGAAGTTGCTGGTGAGCCGACCCCAGACCTGATCGTCGACCTCGTCCGTGACGCGGTTCCAGTTGATCGCCGACACCCGGTCGACGAGCCGGGGGGCGACCCCGGCGGCGGGGCTGTGGGATCCCGGAGCGTGCAGCTCGGCGGTCATCGGATCTCCTCGTGATGGCGGGGGTGGTTCGGGGCGCAGGCCTGAGGCCCGGGGGTCAGAGCATGCACGAGACGCAGCCCTCGACCTCGGTGCCCTCGAGCGCGAGCTGGCGCACGCGGATGTAGTACAGGGTCTTGATCCCCTTGCGCCACGCGTAGATCTGGGCGCGGTTCACGTCCCGGGTGCTGGCCGTGTCCTTGAAGAACAGGGTCAGCGAGAGTCCCTGGTCCACGTGCTGGGTGGCCGCCGCGTACGTGTCGATGATCTTCTCGTACCCGATCTCGTACGCGTCCTGGTAGTAGTCCAGGTTGTCGTTGGTCAGGTAGGGCGCCGGGTAGTAGACGCGACCGATCTTGCCCTCCTTGCGGATCTCGATCCGGGAGGCGACAGGGTGGATCGACGAGGTCGAGTTGTTGATGTAGCTGATCGACCCGGTGGGCGGCACGGCCTGCAGGTTCTGGTTGTAGATGCCGTACTGCTGCACATCGGCCTTGAGCGCGCGCCAGTCCTCCTGGGTGGGCACCGTGACGCCCGCCTCGGTGAACAGCTGGCGCACCCGCTCGGTGGCCGGCTCCCACGCCTGGTCCGTGTACTTGTCGAAGAACTCGCCGGACGCGTACGTGGACTCCGGGAACCCGGAGAACCACGTCCCCCGCTCCCGCGCGAGGAGGTTCGACGACCGGACCGCGTGGTAGAGCACCGTGTAGAAGTAGATGTTCGTGAAGTCCACGCCCTCCTCGGACCCGTAGTGGATCCGCTCGCGGGCGAGGTAACCGTGGAGGTTCATCTGCCCCAGGCCGATCGCGTGGGACTCGGCGTTGCCCCGCTCGATCGAAGGGACCGAGTCGATGTGGGTCTGGTCGGACACCGCGGTGAGGCCCCGGATCGCCGTCTCGATGGTCCGGCCGAAGTCCGGCGAGTCCATGGCCTTGGCGATGTTGAGGGAGCCGAGGTTGCAGGAGATGTCCTTGCCCACGTGCGAGTAGGTGAGGTCCTCGTTGTACGTCGACGGCGTGGAGACCTGGAGGATCTCCGAGCACAGGTTCGAGTGCGTGATCTTGCCGGCGATCGGGTTGGCCCGGTTCACCGTGTCCTCGTACATGATGTACGGGTAGCCGGACTCGAACTGCAGCTCGGCGAGGGTCTGGAAGAAGTGCCGCGCGTTGATCTTGGTCTTCTTGATCCGGCTGTCCTCGACCATCTCGGTGTAGTGCTCCGTGATGTCGACGTCCGCGAAGGGCTTGCCGTAGATCCGCTCGACGTCGTACGGCGAGAACAGGTACATGTCGTCGTTGCGCTTGGCCAGCTCGAACGTGATGTCCGGGATCACCACGCCCAGCGACAGGGTCTTGATGCGGATCTTCTCGTCCGCGTTCTCCCGCTTGGTGTCGAGGAACTTGAAGATGTCCGGGTGGTGGGCGTGCAGGTACACCGCTCCGGCACCCTGGCGGGCACCGAGCTGGTTGGCGTAGGAGAAGGAGTCCTCCAGCAGCTTCATCACGGGGATGACACCGGAGGACTGGTTCTCGATGTGCTTGATCGGGGCGCCGTGCTCGCGGAGGTTCGACAGCAGCAGTGCCACCCCGCCACCGCGCTTGGACAGCTGCAACGCGGAGTTGATGTTGCGGCCGATGGACTCCATGTTGTCCTCGATACGCAGCAGGAAACAGGAGACGGGCTCGCCGCGCTGCTTCTTGCCCGAGTTCAGGAACGTGGGGGTGGCCGGCTGGAAGCGACCGTCGATGATCTCGTCGACCAGGCGGCGGGCCAGGTCCTCGTCGCCGTCCGCGAGCGTGAGCGCGACCATGCAGACGCGATCCTCGTAGCGCTCGAGGTACCGCTTCCCGTCGAAGGTCTTGAGCGTGTACGAGGTGTAGTACTTGAACGCGCCGAGGAACGTGGGGAAGCGGAACTTCTTGGCGTAGGCGTGGTCGAACAGCTCCCGCACGTAGTTGCGCGTGTACCGGTCGAGCACCTCTCGCTCGTAGTAGTTCTTGTCGACCAGGTAGTCCAGCTTCTCGTCCAGGTTGTGGAAGAAGACCGTGTTCTGGTTGACGTGCTGGAGGAAGTACTCCCGCGCGGCCTCACGGTCCTTGTCGAACTGGATCCTGCCGTCCGCGTCGTAGAGGTTGAGCATGGCGTTGAGCGCGTGGTAATCCAGGCGCTGCCCCTCGCCCGCCTCGCCGGCGATGGTGCCTTCGGGGGTCACGGTCGGTGCTGCCAAAACTCTTCCAATCCCTCGCGGACGCGGATGACGTCCTCTTGTGTGCCCATCAGTTCGAACCGGTAGAGGTACGGGACCTCGAGCTTGCGGGCGATCACGTCGCCGGAGACCGCATAGTCCGAACCGAAGTTGGTGTTACCGGCGGCGATCACGCCGCGGCAGAGGCTTCTGTTGTGCGCGTTGTTCAGGAACGCGACCACCTGTCGTGGGACCGACGCCCCGGTCCTGCCCGTGACCTCGAGGCACCCCCCGTACGTCGGCACGATCAGAACATACGGGTCCGACACGATCGGCCCCGCTTCGGTCCTCCGCGTGGGTATGCGCAGCGCCGGGAGCCCCAGACGGTCGACGAACCGCTTGGTGTTCTCGGAGACGTTGGAGAAGTAGACGATCCTCACCGGCTCGGTGGCCGGCAGCGGAGCCGCCATGACTGCCCCCTTCGGATTACATGTGTTCCGGGTCCGCCCCGGGGTCAGGCCGCGACGGTGACGAGTGCCTTGATCCGGTCCGGCCGGAAACCGGACCAGTGATCGGAACCGGACACCACGACGGGAGCCTGGAGGTACCCGAGGGCCATCACGTACTCACGCGCGTCGTCGTCGACGGAGATGTCGACCACCTGGTACTCGACGCCCTGCTTGTCGAGCGCCTTGTAGGTGGCGTTGCACTGGACGCAGGCGGGCTTGGTGTAGACGGTGACCATCAGTCGTGGACCTCTTTCGGCACGGGCGCCGGGGAGGCGCGGAGGGGCTCTTCTCGGACGGTCATCGGTTCCGGCGCTTCCGCCCGGCCTGTGGATAACCGTGGTGTCTGTCAGGGTTCACAGCCCGAATGCCACAAGTGGTATTCATCGGGGGCCGCAACACTCTAGACACTACCCCTAGTGTCCGACGAGTCAATCGACCACAACATTTTGGTCTTACAACGGTGGTATTCCCAGGTCGCGATCCCGCCTTGTGGACACTTCCCACCCACCGTTGTCACGGTCGGCCCGAATGCCGGCGCCACGCTCCCCGACCGTCACTCTGCCACGCGCGAGACGGTGCCGGAGACCCCGTCCGTCGCCCCACAGGTCGTCCCCAACCACCCCACAACCTGTCCCCACTCGATCCACAGGGCCGGGGGTCACCGATGGTGCGGGTCGGCCCCGCCCCCGGGACGACGACGAGGGCCCGCCGCCGGCGAACCGGAGGCGGGCCCTCGAGGGTGCGTGGGAACCCACGCGGACGGACTCAGCCCTGGCGGGCCTTGAAACGGGGGTCCTTCTTGTTGATCACGTAGACCTTGCCGCGACGACGGACAACCTGGGCGCCCGGCTTGTTCTTCAGCGACCGAAGGGACTTGCGGACCTTCATCTGGCGCTCCTTAGGCTCTCGGGGCGGCCATGATGGCCGCCGACACGACTGGGGATGACTGCGCGACACGTCCGACCCGGAGGTCGGATGCACGACACACAACTGGTCCATCGTAACGGACTGCCCCGTCAGAACTCCAACCGGCGGAACCGAGCACCTCGCCTGCGCTGTCCGCATGTCACGCAGAAGTCACACGGGCTTCCTATGCTGACGCCATGACTCAGTCCTCTCCCGACACCGGCACTCTCCGCGCGTCCATCATCGCCGAACTCGGCGTTCGTCCCGACATCGATCCCGAGCGGGAGGTGGACCGACGGGTGGCGTTTCTGGCCGAGTATCTCCGCAGCACCCCGGCCACGGGTTTCGTGCTGGGGATCAGCGGGGGCCAGGACTCCACCCTGACGGGTCGGCTCTGCCAGCTCGCCGCCGAGAAGCTTCGCGACGAGGGCCTGCCCGATGCCCGATTCGTCGCCATGCGCCTGCCCTACGGCACCCAGGCGGACGAGGCCGACGCCGCCGCGGCCCTGGACTTCATCAGACCGGACGCCCGCGTCACGGTCGACGTCCGCTCGGCCTCGGACGCATCCTCGGCGGCCGCCGCCGACGCACTGGAAGAGCTGCCCGACCACGGGGGCCCGCTCCGGGACTTCGTCCGCGGGAACGTCAAGGCGCGCCAGCGGATGGTCGCGCAGTACGCGGTGGCCGGGCAGCTCGGCCACCTCGTCGTCGGCACCGATCACGCCGCCGAGGCGGTCACCGGTTTCTTCACCAAGTACGGAGACGGCGGGGTCGATCTGACCCCCCTGACCGGCCTCACCAAACGGCAGGGGGCAGCGCTGCTGCGGCACCTCGGCGCCCCGGAGTCGACCTGGCGGAAGGTCCCCACCGCCGATCTCGAGGATGACCGTCCGGGCCTGCCCGACGAGGAGGCACTGGGCGTGACGTACGAGCAGATCGATGACTACCTGGAGGGCCGCGACGGCGTGCCGACGGAAGCCGCCTCCCGGATCGAGCAGCTGTTCCTGGCCACCCGCCACAAGCGGGCGGTCCCGGCCACGCCACTCGACACCTGGTGGCGCGAGGGGTGACGGACCGACGGTCGGTGACCGCCGACCACGCAAGGCCGACCACCCAAGGCCGACCGGGCACCGCCGACCGGTCACCGCAGCAGCGCCCACACCGAGTCCAGTGCGTCCTCCGTCCCCGGCACGTCGAAAGACTGCGTGGTGAACACCGCCGCGCAGCGGCCCGTGCGTCGGTCGACGTAGCCGATCGTCCCCAGTCCCCCGGCCCAGCCGACGACCCCGTCCGGGCGGATCTCCACCTGCATCCCGTACCCGCAGCCGGGTCCGATGAACCCCGCCGCATCAGCGCGCTGCCGCGGGGTCAGGTGGTCGGTCGCCATCATCTCCGCGAACTCCGGACCCAGGACGGTCCCGCCGTCGACCAGGACGTCCAGGAAGGCCAGATAGTCGGCGACGGTCGAGGTCAGACCGCACGCCAGCGATTCGAACCGCGGTGGGCGATCGAACCTGCTTCTGGTGTCCAGCGCCCAGAGCTCCCCGTCGGGTCCGAGCCCGAAGGAGGTGGGGAGTCGACCCGGGTCGGCGGTGAAGCCGCAGTCCGCCAGCCCGAGCGGACCCGTGACGTGCTCGGCCACCAACCCGGACACGGTGGCGCCCGTGGCCCGCGCCAGGAGCACCCCCAGGACGTCGCTGCTGGTGTGGTAGTGCCAGCCCCGCCCGGGATGGTCCACCAGTGGCAGTGCACCCAGCAGCCGGAGGTACTCGTCCGGTTCCATCGGCGGAGCGTAGGGGCCCGGTGCCACCTGGCGCTCGCTCATGGCGTCGGTCAGCGGGCTGCCCTCGCCCGCCCAGCCGACGCCGGCGGTCATGGTGAGGAGGTGTCGCAGAGTGATCTGTCGCCCGGCCGGCACGGTCCGGTCGATCGGCCCGTCCGGCCGGGTGAGGACCCGTGGGGCTGACAGTTCCGGCAGGAGTGTGGCCACCGGGTCGTCGAGCGCGAGGATCCCGAGCTCGACCACCCTCAGTGCGAGCACACCGCCCACCGGCTTGGTGTTGGAGGACAGCGGGAAGACCGCATCCGCGTCGAGCGCGGGGCCGCCGCGCGACCGCGTCCCGCCCGCCGCGATCTGCGTTCGACCGTTCTGCCGGACCCCGCAGACGTATCCCGTCAGCCGTCCGGAGTCGACCAGGGTGTCGAGCTCCCCGGTGACGGAGGCGAACCGTTCCATGGGCTGACTCTACGTCCGGGGGGCCGGCTGCTGAAGGGCTCGTGGGAGGTGGTCCGGGCCGTCAGCCCACCAATCGCGCGAGCGGGCCGTGGACGTCGACGGGATCGAGGCAGGTATCCGGGATCGTCCCCAGCGAGCACGTGCCCACCGGCAGGACGGGCCGGTAACCCTCCGGGACACCGCCGCGCGCGATCACGTCCCGGTACGCGTCCACGCCGGAGGTCGGTCTGCGCTCGAGTGTCGGATCGGTGAGCACGTCGACCTGGTAGAGGCCGAAACGGGAGTCGTAACTGCCCCACTCGTAATTGTCGACCAGGGACCAGTGGTTGTACCCGATCACGGGGTACCCGTCGGCGACCGCGCGTTGGATCCAGAAGACGACGTCCCGGAGGTAGTCGCCGCGCTCGAAGGAGTCCTCCCGGTGGCCGTTGTGAGTGGGCATCCCGTTCTCGACGATGTACAGCGGCTTGCCGGGGAAGTGCCTGGCGTAGTGCACGATCGACTCGTACATCCCTTCCGGCTGCGGACGGACCCCGGCGAAGTCGTCCCAGGCCGCGCGGATGGTGGTGAGGTTGTCGAGCGCGATGCCGTAGTAGTAGTCGATCCCGATGAAGTCCAGCTCATCGCGGATGTGATTGAGCAGCAGGTCGTCGGTGGCCGGGGCGAACGCGGGCAGGTACGCCTCGTTGGCGGTCACCATCGCGTTGGGGTCGGCCCGGTGAGCGGCGTGATATCCCAGCTTGTGGGCCGCGACCACGTTGTCGCGGAACTCGTTGAACTGGTGCAGCCCGACGAGGCCGATGCGGAGTTCGTGGCTGAAAAACACGAGGGGTTCGTTGAAGGTGACCCACATGGTCCCGTTGCCGGCCCATCGCTCGGTGATGAGCTCTGCGTAGCGACCGAACGCCTCCACCGCATCCGGGGAGAGGAAACCGCCACGATCGACCAGCCATCCCGGATACACGTAATGGACCATCGTGATCATGGGCGTCATCCCGTGCGCTCGGATGGTGTCGAGGATGCGGTCGTACCGACGCAACGCCTCCTCGTCGTAGCGCCCCGGCTCCGGCTCGATGCGGGACCACTCCACGCTGAGCCGGAACGTGGTCACCCCCATGTCCGCGGCACGGGCGATGTCCTCGGGGTACCGGTTCCAGAAGTCCACGGCGTCGTTCACCGGGTCTGCCTCTCCACGCGCGGCGGCGGCGTCGACGTAGCGCTTCCAGTTGGAATCCATATTTGAACCCTCGACCTGGAAGCCGGACGTCGCCACCCCCCAGTGGAACCCTTCGGCCATCCGCGTCTCGGCCTGCGCCTGTACGGAACCCGCGATGAGAGCGGTCGCGACCATACCTACGGCGAGCACCAGCGCGAGCAGAATCCTGGTGACGGCAAACTTATGAACACCCATCACTAAAACATGACACATGCCTCGGCCGGCGTCAGCGCTTTTGCGTCAGGGCCGGCATCCGGCGCGCCGGTACCCGGGCCGGCGGGCCGTAGCGGCGACTACCGTGGTGTGATGCGAACCCTGGGAAACGTGCTCTGGCTTCTACTCGCAGGCTGGTGGTTGGCGCTGGTGTACGTCATCGCCGGGATCATCGCCTGCCTCCTGATCATCACCATCCCGTTCGGCATCGCGTCGTTCCGACTCGCGGCGTACGTCCTGTGGCCGTTCGGGCGGCGGACCGAGTTCCGCCGGGACGCCGGTGCGCTCTCGCTGATCGGCAACATCCTGTGGATCCTGGTGCTCGGCTGGGAACTGGCGATCGCCCACCTGGTCGCCGGGTTGCTGCTGTGCCTGACGATCGTGGGCATCCCCTTCGGCATCGCCTGCTGGAAGATGGTCCCGCTGGCCCTGCTCCCCCTCGGCCAGCGGATCGTGCCCATCCGTCACCCGTCGGAGGATCCCTTCGCCGCCGCGCCGGGCGCACGGCGGTAGGAGCGGGGGCTCAGGCCGAGGACCGTGCGGAAATCTGCGCTGAGATGAGCGTGGTCGGAGTATCCGAGCTCCGCGGCGATCCGGGTGATCGTCACCGACGGGTCTTCGCGTAGCCGCTGTGCGGCCTCCTGGAGTCGGTACCGACGGATCATCGCGAGTGGCGGTAGTCCCACGTAGCGGTGCGCGAGTCGCTGCACCGCGCGAGTCGAGACGCCCAGGGCCGCAGCGACCTGGTCCACACGCACGATCGACCGGTCCGAGGCGATGAGATCCTCCATGGCGTTGGCCATGACTCCGCCGGCGTCCGGGGCGGCCAGGTGCGCGGCGGCCCAGGCGGAGAAGTAGCGCAGCGCCCGGTCGCGGGCGACGGACTCGCGTTTGTCGTTCTCGCGCTGGTCCATCTCCCGCGTCGGGTCGACGACCACGTCCGCCTCCTCCATCGCCGCCATGACCGCGCGGTGCAGCTCGGGGGCCTCGATCTGTGTCTCGGCGTCTCGGAGCCGCCGGGGTTCGGCCGCCAACGAGGCCAACCCGGCCGGACGGAGCAGGGCGCCGATCGCCCACCCGGTACCTCTCAGGTCGCGGTGGGAGATGCCGGTCGTCGGTCCGGAGAGGCTGACTCCTTCCGGGTCGACGACGAGATTCGACGCAGGAAACGGCATCAGCTCCTGCCGGGAGGTCTCCCCCGGCGCGAGACGCCAGCGCGGGATCCAGAACCAGCGGATGCGGTCACGCAGTTCCCGCGGGGCGTCCTCGCGGTGGAAGGTGGGCAGCCGGTCCGGATAGAGGACCCCGCGTCGATCAGGAAGGTCGGGCATCGTCCCCTCCCCCGCGTGTCCGACGCGATGGCGTCGCGAATCTACAAGCCACTCACGTGCATGTCCTCGTAGGTTCATCGCATGACAGAGAACACCACGCCCCGGACCGGGGTCACCGGAAAGCACACCACCGACGGCGTCCCCCACGGGTCGACCAGCCTCACGCCGTTCCTCGCGGTCGAGAGAGCGGGGGACGCAGTCGAATTCTATTCCTCGGTGTTCGGCGCCCGGGTGGTCGACGTGACGGAGATGGGCGGGATCGTCGTGCACGCCGAACTCGACTTCGGCAACGGCCGGCTGCAACTCGGCGAGCCCAGTCCCCAGTTCGGGCTCGTGCCCCCGCCCTCCGGGGAGGTGGCCTGCTACTCGATCGGGATGTACTGCGCGGACGTCGACGCGGTGGTCGACCGGGCCGCACAGGCCGGCGCCACGATCCGTGAATCTGTGAGCGAGTTCGTCTCCGGCGACCGGTTCGCCTCGATCCGGGATCCGTACGGCGTCCGCTGGTCGATCATGTCCCGAGTGGAGGACCTGTCGGAGGCGGAGAGCGCCCGCCGGGTGGCCGAGTGGGCAGCGCAGCAGGGATAGAGATGAAAAGAGCCCGGCCAGTGGCCGGGCTCTTGCTCGTATGAACCATCCGTTGCCGGATCGGTTGCTTGGGTGGAGCTAAGGGGACTCGAACCCCTGACCCCCACACTGCCAGTGTGGTGCGCTACCAGCTGCGCCATAGCCCCGTATCGGTTGTTCCACCGTTCCCCTCTCGGCGACCGGCTCGACCAAAGTTACACCATCCCGGTTCGGCGCTCCAAATCGCCTCCGGCCCCGCCCTGGACGGGCGGGACCGGTATCGATCGGTGCGGACCGTGGTCAGGCGAGGATGTTGTCCAGCCAGGCCGGATCGGCGATCTCCACGACCTCCCCCTCGTAGGCGACAGTCGGGGTGGACACGCGGTCGGTGACCTCTCGGATACTGTCCTGCGAATTGTCGGCGGTGTCCGATGCCTTCTCCATGCCGTCATTGGTCTCCACGTTGCCGATGCACTCGACCGTGTCAGCATTCGCGCCGGCCGCCTCGGCGGTGGACGCCAGCTCACGAGCGGAACGGTCACCGCCGCCCTCGGCGGGCTGCTGTGCGAAGTAGGCGTTCTTGACGTCGAAGAAGACCGGCAGCGAATCCTTGGCCGCGACGCACTGGACAGCGGCGATGGCCCGCGTGGAGTACTCGCCCGACGCCGACTGGCGGTTGAGGAAGTTGAGGGTGTGGAACTCCACGCGCAGGTCGCCGGCCTCCACGGCGGAGGCGATCCGCTCACCGTTCTGTCCCTCGAAGGAGGCACACGCCGGGCACATGAAGTCCTCCCAGATCTGGACGGTCGGGGCGGTCTCCTCGCCCACCGCGATCACGCCCGTGTCCGAGATCTCGATCAGCTCGTCGGCCGTTTCACCGAACGTGATCGGGTTGGCCTCGCCACCTCGCTGGGCCATCCACACGACACCGCCGAGGACCAGGACGGCAACGGCGATCAGCGCCGCGACCGTGATCAGCATCCCGTTGTTCTTCTTGGTCTTCAGGACCTTCGTGCTCTTGTTACCTGCGGACTTGGCGTTCACGTGTGGGTGGGCCTTTCTCTACTGGGAAACCGTCGGCCCTTTCCGAGCGATCGGCGACTACCGAGAGGGTACCGAAGCCGCCTGAGTCCCCTTTCAGGTGCGGGCAGGTGGCGAGGCCACAAATGCACCGAGCCCCCGGTCGATGATCGACCGGGGGCTCGGCCCGATGGTGGAGCTGCCGGGAATTGAACCCGGGTCCTCCGCAGCATCGGCAGGGCTTCTCCGTGCGCAGTCCGCTCTGTCTCTACTCGGATCTCACCCTCACGCGGACATGTAGGTGATGACGATCCCAGTCACTGTTGGATGTCCCGACTCACCCCGTGACCGGGTGAGCCGGTGATCCCTCTAGATGATGCCGGTGACCGGGGCGAGGGCGACCCCGGGCCGACAGACTACGAGCTCGCTGTCAGGCAGCGAGGGCGTAGTCGCGCTGATTAGTATCGGCGCGTAATTGGTTGCCACGACGCTTACGGTGGTCTCTGGCCTGCACCGGCACGCTTCCCCTGCGTCAACTCACGTAGTCGAAACCACATCAGCCCCGTCAGGTCCGCCGACTCTCATCGACGGACCACTGACCCTACCCCGACCGAGGTCCCACCGCCAGGGTGACATCCGTCTCCACCTCAGCCCAGCGCGAGTAGCACGATCGCCACCCCGGCCAGTGCGAGCCCGGCCATCTGGACCGCGCGCAGACGCTCTCCGCCGTGGGTGATGGCCAGTGCCACCGTGAACGCGGGATAGAGCGCGGCGATCACACTGACCAGCGAGAGCATGCCCGCCTGCGAGGCGAAGTAGAAGGCGCCGTTGGCGACCGCGTCGAACACAGCGATCACCATGCCGATGGCGATGAGGCGTCGGGAGAACCGGAACGATTCGCGGGCGGCGAACGCCGCCGCCAGGACCACCCCGGTGGCACCGATCCGCGACGCCGCGACCGGCCACAGCCCCTCACCCGCCGGGACCTGTGCCAGGAGGACGAAGAAGCCTGCGAACGCCAGCCCCGAGAGCACCGTGAGCACCACCAGCTGCGGGGTGAGACGACCGTGTCCGATCGAGGAGCCCACGTCACTCTCCAGGGAGACGAGCACCGTCGCGACGAGCGCCACCGACATCCCGACCAGGGCCCCCGTCCCGGGCCGTTCGCCTGCCACCAATCCGACCGCGAGCGGCACCGACGCGGCCAGAACCGCCGTGATCGGCGAGATCACGCTCATCGGCCCGCGCGAGAGCGCGACGTAGAACGACCACACGGCGAGCCCTGACAGGAGGCCCGATGTCAGCCCCCAGGCCAATCCGACCAGGGTCGGCGACCCGCCGGACACCACCGCCGCCGCCCCGACCAGCACGATCGACAGCGGGTACGACACGCTGACGACCCTCAGTGCGCGGGCGCGACGGGACGCGACCCCGCCGAGATAGTCGCTGATGCCGTACGCCACCGCCGAAGTCGACGCCAGCGCGACCGGCATCATGCGTGCATGCCCTTGATCCTTCTGCCGAGTTCGCGCACGGCCTCGCGCTCGGCGGTCCGTTTGGCGAGATCATGCCGTTTGTCGTGGGCCTGCTTACCCCGGGCGACGGCCAGTTCGACCTTCACCCGTCCGTTCACGAAGTAGAGGGACAGCGGGACCAGCGTGGCGTTTCCGTCCCGCACCTTGCCGACGAGCGAATCGATCTCGCGCCGGTGCAGCAGCAGTTTGCGGGCCCGCTTGGGCGCATGATTGGTCCAGTTTCCGTGGGAGTACTCGGGGATGTGGAGCCCGCGGAGCCACACTTCGCCGTCGTCAATCGTCGCGAACGCGTCGACCAGCGAGGCCTGGCCCTCGCGCATGCTCTTGATCTCCGTACCCAACAGCGCGATGCCCGCCTCGTGAGTGTCGAGGATCGAGTACTCGTGCCGGGCCTTGCGGTTGCTCGCGACCACGCTGCCGTCACGGCCGAGGGTCGACGCACCCTTCTTCTTGTTCTTCTTGGCCACGTCGGTTCACCTCCTCGTCCGTCCGTCGGGCAGATCCCCCACTCTAGATCAGTGCGGGATCACTGCCGAACCGTGATCCGCAGTGTGACCCATGCCGTGAGCGCGGAGACCACCGCGCCCGCCACCACGAGGACCGGGGCCAGCATCAGGATGTCGACCGTGGTGATCCGCTCCACCAGGTTCGCCCGGTACGCCTCGGCCAGCACCCTGTCGAGGAAGACGCCCTTGGCAGCCAACAGTCCACCGACAGCGAGGAGCGAACCGACCACCGACGCGAGCACGGCTTCCAGGACGAACGGCAGTTCGGTGTACCAGCGACTCGCGCCCACCAGTCGCATGATCCCCAGCGCGGTCCGCCGGGTGAACGCCGCGATCTGCGTCATGTTGGCGATGAGCAGCACCGTGGCCAGGAGTTGGACCATCGCGACGGCGAACGCGGCGTTCCGGATGCCGTCAAGGACCGAGAACACTCGCTCGACCAACTCGCCCTGGCCCTGCACGACCTCGATCCCCGCGACTCCCTCGAGGTCCTCGGCCACGGACTCCGCCCGGGTGGGGTCGTCGAGAGTGAGCGTGAACCGCGAGCCTAGAGCGTCCGGGGAGGTCGACTCCACGAGGACGGGGTCGGTGGAGGCGAACAGGTCCACGAACTCCTCGTACGTCTCCTGCGGGTTCTTGTACTCCACCGAGGCGACCCCGGCCGTGTCCTCCAACTCGTCCCGGATCTCACCGCACGCCGAGGCGCAGTCGGGGTCCTCGAGGGAGATGGTCCGGTCCACGTAGACGCGGAACTCGTTGAGATAGTCGTACTTGACCTGGCTGGCCGATGCGGTCATCACCACCAACACCCCGGCGCCGAGCATCGCCAACGCGACGGCGGTGGTGATGATCATGGCCAGCGTCATCGACAGGTTGCGGCGCAGGCCCTGTGCGACCTCGGACGCGATGAACCGCGCGGCCATCAGCGTCCCACCCCGTAGGTGCCACGGGAGTCGTCGCGGACGACCCGTCCGTCGACCAACTCCACCACGCGGCGCCGTGAGCGGTCGACGATGTGTCGGTCGTGCGTGGCCATGAGGACCGTGGTCCCGGTCCGATTGATCCGGTCGAGCAGCAGCATGATGTCCTCGCTGGTCTCGGGGTCCAGATTTCCGGTCGGTTCGTCGGCGAGCAACAGCTTCGGTCGGTTGACGAACGCCCTCGCGATGGCCACGCGTTGCTGTTCGCCACCGGACAGCTCGTGCGGCCGGCGACCGGCCTCGCGACCCAGGCCCACCATCTCGAGCGTCTCGGGAACGACCTTGTCGATCGTCCGGCGGGACTTGCCGATGACCTGCAGCGCGAACGCCACGTTCTCGGCCACGGTCTTACCCGGGAGCAAGCGGAAATCCTGGAAGACACAGCCGAGAGAGCGCCGCAGGGTCGGCACGGACGACGCCTTCATCCTGGTGAGGTCGTGGCCGGCGACGACCAGGGTCCCGGAATCGGGCCGGTCCTCGCGGAGCAGCAGACGCAGGAAGGTCGACTTTCCCGACCCGGAGGCGCCGATGAGGAAGGCGAACTCGCCCCCGGCGATCTCGACGGTCACATCGGACAGAGCCGGACGCGTCGAGGACGCGTACGACTTGGTCACATGGGAAGCACTGATCACGCCAGTAGCCTAGCGCTACTCCAGTCACACGGCAGTCAAAGGAGCCGCCGGTGTCAGCTCGTGGTCACGGGATTCCCTCCGGCCCCGGCGTCGCCGGAATCCTCTCCCTGTTGCGCCTGCTCCTGCGGCGACTGTTCCTGCGGTGACTGCTGCGGCGGTGCCTGCTGCCCGGTCGCTCCCGTGGGGGACGCCGGGGTCTGCCGTCCCGGCGGCGGCGTCGTTCCGGTGACCGGCGGGGACGTCTGCGGAGTGGCGGTCGGAACCGTTGTCTGGTCGATCGTGGTCTCCGGGGTCGGCGACTCCTCGACGGGTGTCGTCCCCTCGGCCGGCGCGGGCTCTTCCGCCGTTATCGGTGCCCCCGGGGGGCGCACGTTGACCACCGGGTCGGTCTTGACCATCGAGTACAGGATCCCCAACAGGACAAACGCCACCAACAGGATCGCGGTGGTCCGCGACATCCTGAAGAACTCCCCGAGTAGGGACACGATCTTCGGCTGCGGGCGACGGGACGGTGCGTCGGGGTCGGTAGTACCCCCGAGACCCAGCGGATCGCCGCTGATGAGGGGTTCCCGAGCGGTCGCGGCCTCGGTCCGCGCGCTGTCCTCGGCCTCCGGGCCGAGTTTGCCGGTTGAGGCGACGTCGGGTGTCGTACCTTCGGGTGTGTGGTCGTCGGGTGTCGTGTCGCCATCTCGGATCTCGGGCATCAGACGCTCCCCTCTCCGGTCTGCGGGCGGAGCATGCCCGCACGGATCGCGGCCAACGCCTCCGGCTCGAGGACGATCCCCTCGGCACGGAAGCGGCGCAGGATGACCGCGCGCATCCGGCGGCCCACCTCCCACTGCATCCCGGGCTTGGTCCGGGCCAGCAGGCGGATCACGGTCTGCTCGAGACGGATCGACTGCACACCCATCACCGTGGGTTCGTCCAGGACGTACTGGCCCACCCGATCATCGTCGGTGATGTCGCGGCACACCTCCGCGAGCACCTCGTTCGCCTTGTCCATGTCCGCGTTGTTGGGCACGGGGACGTCGATGATCGCCCGCGCCCAGTCCTGCGACTGGTTGATGGCGGTGACGATCTGCCCGTTGGGGACGATCACCGCCTCGCCGTCCAGGGTGCGCAGGCGGGTGATGCGCAGGGTGACGTCCTCGACGGTTCCCGCGGTGACGCCCGTCGCCGTGGTGAGCTCGACGATATCCCCGTAGCCGTACTGGCGCTCGGCGAGGACGAAGAACCCGGCCAGGAAGTCCTGGACGATCTTCTGGGCGCCGAAGCCCAGCGCGGCGCCGAGCACCGTCGCCGGGGCGACGAGAGCCACGAGGTTCACGCCGAAACGCAGCAGGATCTGGATTCCGAACAGGATGTACAGGACACCGACCGCGACGTACGAGATCACCTGTATGAGCGAGTGGAGGTGCTTGGACTCCTCCGACCAGAAATCCTCGTCGGCGTGTTGGGAGTCGATCCGCCCGGTCCACATCCGCGCGATCTTGGCGATCACCCTCGTGAGCAGAGCGGCGCCCAGGACCAGGAGGACGACCTCGAGGCCGTTGTTGGACAGCCAGGTCAGGATGGGTCCGAAGTCACTCTGGATGGTCACTCCGCGCTTGCCCCCTCCCGCATCCGCCAACGGATGCCGGCCTCGATGAATCCGTCCAGGTCCCCGTCCAGGACCGCCGACGGGTTGTTGACCTCGTGCTCGGTTCGCAGGTCCTTGACCATCTGGTACGGGTGCAGCACGTAGGAGCGCATCTGGTTACCCCAGGACGCGTTGCCCCCCGAACCGAGCGCATCCAACGCCGCTCGCTCCTCCTGCTGCTTGCGGGCGAGCAATTTGGCCTGCAGCACCTTCATGGCCGCGACCTTGTTCTGCAGCTGCGACTTCTCGTTCTGACACGTCACCACGATCCCCGTGGGCACGTGGGTGAGGCGGACCGCCGAGTCGGTGGTGTTGACGGACTGCCCGCCGGGGCCGGACGAACGGTAGACGTCCACGCGGACCTCGTTCTCGTCCACCTCGATCGAGTCCGTCTGCTCGACGACCGGCAACACCTCCACCTCGGCGAACGAGGTCTGACGTCGGCCCTGGTTGTCGAACGGGCTGATCCGCACCAGTCGGTGCGTGCCCTGCTCCACCGAGAGCGTTCCGTACATGTACGGGTCGTGGACGACGAACGTCGCGGACTTGATGCCCGCCTCCTCCGCGTACGAGGTGTCGTACACCTCCACCTTGTGGCCGGCCTTCTCCGCCCACCGCACGTACATGCGCATGAGCATCTCGGCGAAGTCCGCGGCGTCGACCCCACCGGCGCCGGAGCGGATGTTGACCACCGCGTCGCGCTGGTCGTACTCACCGCTGAGCATCGTCTTGACCTCCATGGCCTCGACGTCCACCCGCAGTTGAGTGCGCTCGGCGTCGGCGTCCTCGACGGCGCCGCCGCCCTCCTCCTCCGCCAACTCGTACATCAACGGGAGGTCCTCGATGCGCTGACGCAGGTCTCGGCACTTCCGGAGGTCGGCCTGGATGTAAGAGAGCTCGCTGGTGACCTTCTGCGCCCGATCCTGGTCGTTCCACAGGTCGGGGTCGGCGGCCATCTGTTCCAGCTCGTCGACGCGGCGGGCGAGCTCCTCGATGTCGAGGACCTTCTCGACCGTGGTCATGGTGGAGTCGAGGGCTGCGATGTCGGCGGAAACGTCAGGGTGCACGGGAGACAACTCTACGCGGCCCGCGCCCCTTCTCGCGTTTCCCCACCCGACCCCCGCCCGTGGTCCGCCGCACGCCTACTCGTCGACCGGCGGGGGTAGCGTCGCCACCGGCGGACCCGCTACCGCCCGAGGTCAGCGGGCCGCCGCGGCCCCTGTGGAGGAAGATCATGTCCCCTGATACCCGCCACCGGCGGCCACCGGCCGACGAGGCGATCCCACCGATGTCCGACGCCGATCTGGCCGCCCGGCTCGTCGTCGACGCGGGGACCCTCGCGCGGCGGCTGCGCGAGGACGGACTGGACGTCCACCACAAGACCTCGGTCTCCGACGTGGTCACCGAGGCCGACAGGGCCGCCGAACACCAGATCACCGCCCTGCTCGCCTCCCACCGCCCCGAGGACGGGGTCCTCGGCGAGGAGGGCACACTGGTGCCC
>NZ_JAALDX010000546.1:27824-29964 GCF_014145095.1 Dietzia sp. SLG310A2-38A2
GACCCGGTCGACGGGACCTACAACTTCGTCAACGGTTCCGACTACTGGTGCTCGGCCGTCGCCGTCACCGGTCCGGACGACTACCTGCTGGGGGCCGTGCACCGGCCCGCCACCGGGGACACCTTCGTCGGGGGCTCCGAGGTGCCCACCCGTCGGAACGGCGTCCCCGTGGCCCGCCTCGCCCCCGGCGACCTCGCCGCCGGCAGCCTGGCCACCTATCTCCACCCCCCGTTCTTCGACGACCCGGACCTCGCCGACCCCTTCCATCGGGTCAGCCGCGGCGCGGCGACGATCCGCATGCTCGGTTCGGGTTCCGTCGACCTGGCGTCGGTGGCCTGCGGCGTCCACTCGGTGTGGTGCCAGCACTCGTGCCCGGAGTGGGACTGGCTTCCCGGGCGGGCACTGGTCGAGGGCGCGGGCGGGCTCTGCGCGACCGTCGAGGTGAACGGCTACGACTGGTTCGTGGCGGGCCGCCCAGGGGCGGTCGAGCACGCCGTGGCGCTCCTCCGGGGCTGACCACGAGGCTCTCACCAGGGGTTGTGACGACTTGAGGGCAAAGTCTGGCGTTCGGAACTTACTCCGAAGTAAGATGTCTACGACAGCACCGTCCACCGTCCGTCACGAGAACAGCTGGTGATGATGAGCAAGAACCCCACGTCCCCGTCCACTACCGGACGCGCAGAGACCTCCACCCCGGGTAAGAACCCCACGAGGATCGACGCGATCGGAGCCGCGATGCGCGCGCTCACGACGATCACCGGGTCGGAGTTCGCCGAGCGCTTCAATCTGCGCCAGAAGGTCGACCGGGTCACCTACGAGGCCACCAAGACCGGCTTCAAGACCCTCGGCGCCGCCACCAAGTCCTTCAAGAAGGTCTCCGGATCCGGCGCACCCAAGCGTCTGCCCGATGCCGACTCCGAGGCGAGGCCCGACCTGTTCGACCTCACCCTGGACGACGACCAGCAGATGATCGTCGAGACCGTCCGGGACTTCGCCGCCGAGGTCGTCCGACCGGCCGCGCACGACGCGGACCACGCCGCCGAGGCGCCCGCGTCGCTACTGACCCGGTCCGCCGAGATCGGCGCCACCATGCTCAACGTGCCCGAGGAGTTCGAGGGCATCGCCTCCGAGCGCGGTGTGGTGACCAACTCGCTGGTGGCCGAGGCGCTGGCCTACGGCGATATGGGGCTGGCCCTGCCGATCCTGGCGCCCTCCGGCGTCGCCACCACTCTGACCCAGTTCGGGTCGGACGCCCAGCAGAAGTCCTATCTGCCGGCCTTCGCCTCCGAGCAGGTCCCGGCAGCCGCCGTGGTCGTGGCCGAGCCCCGTCCACTCTTCGATCCGTTCGAGTTGAAGACCACCGCCACCCGCGGGCCGGGCGGGTTCACGCTCAACGGCGTCAAGTCGATGGTGCCCACCGCCGGCAGCGCGGAGCTCTTCGTCGTCGCCGCCTCTCTCGACGGGTCCCCGACCTTCTTCGTGGTCGAGTCCGACACCGACGGTCTCGTGGTGGAGGCGGACCCGTCAATGGGCCTGCGCGCCGCGGGTCTCGGGCGGATCGTCCTCACCGACGTCTCCCTCCCCGCCGACGCGGTCCTGGGTGGCCCGGACGCCTCCCCGGACGAGCGGGCCGCCACCTACGCCGACGTGATCCGCCTGTCCCGCCTGGGCTGGGCCTCACTCGCAGTGGGCACCTCGCACGCGGTCCTCGACTACGTGACCCCGTACGTCAAGGAGCGCCAGGCCTTCGGCGAACCCGTCGCGCACCGCCAGGCGGTCGCCTTCGCCGTCGCCGACATGGCCACCGAGCTCGACGGCATGCGTCTGGTGACCTGGCGCGGCGCGTCCCGGGCGGAGCAGGGACTCCCCTTCGCCCGCGAGGCCGCGCTGGCCCGCAAGCTCGCCGCCGACAAGGGCATGAAGATCGGCCTCGACGGCGTCCAGCTGCTCGGTGGACACGGCTTCACCAAGGAGCACCCCGTCGAGCGCTGGTACCGCGACCTGCGCGCCGTGGGTGTGGCCGAGGGCGTGGTGGTCCTGTGAGCACCGCCCACCACGCCTCCCGCCCCACCAGCACGAAGGACCACTGACGATGATCAACCTCGAACTCCCCAAGCGGCTCGAGGCGGGCGCCAACCAA
>NZ_JAALDX010000546.1:30013-35909 GCF_014145095.1 Dietzia sp. SLG310A2-38A2
AGGTCGCCACGCAGATCTTCCGTCCCGTCTCCCGCAAGTACGACCTCGCGGAGCACGAGTACCCCGTCGAGCTCGACACGCTCAAGGCCATGATGGAGGCCATGGAGGACGCCGGTCAGGCCGCCTCCGGTGCCACCATGGGCTCGGGCGGCGCACCGCGTCGCGAAGGCGTCTCCAACGGCGGCAACATGAAGTCGCTGCTCAACATCATCGAGACGTGTTGGGGCGACGTCGGTCTGACCCTGTCCATCCCCCGCCAGGGTCTGGGCAACTCCGCGATCGCGGCAGTGGCCAGCGAGGAGCAGATGGAGAAGTTCGGGCGGGTGTGGGCCTCCATGGCCATCACCGAGCCCGAGTTCGGTTCCGACTCGGCCGCCGTGTCGACCACCGCCCGCCTCGAGGGCGACGAGTACGTGATCAACGGCACCAAGATCTACGTGACCTCCGGCGCCCGCGCCGACCACATCGTGGTCTGGGCGACCCTGGACAAGACCAAGGGCCGCGCGGCCATCAAGTCCTTCGTGGTCCCCCGCGAGCACCCCGGTGTCAACGTGGACCGGCTGGAGCACAAGCTCGGCATCCGCGCCTCCGACACCGCGCAGATCACCTTCGACAACTGCCGGGTCCCCAAGGAGAACCTCCTGGGCGATCCGGAGGTCCGGGTGGACAAGGGCTTCGCCGGTGCCATGCAGACCTTCGACAACACCCGCCCGCTGGTGGCGGGAATGGCCGTCGGTGTGGCACGGGCCGCTCTGGAGGAGATCCGGACCCTCCTCGAGGAGGCCGGAATGGTGATCGACTACGACCGGCCCGCCACCAGCCAGCCCGCCGCTGTGGCCAAGTACCTCGAGCTCGAGGCCGACTGGGAGTCCGCGTACCTGCTCACGCTGCGTGCAGCGTGGATGGCCGACAACAAGATGCCCAACACCAAGGAGGCGTCGATGTGCAAGGCCAAGGCCGGTCGCACCGGCTCCGCCGTGACCCTGGGTGCGGTCGAACTGGCCGGCAGCTACGGCTACTCCGAGCGCAGCTTCCTGGAGAAGTGGTCGCGTGACTCCAAGATCCTCGACATCTTCGAGGGCACCCAGCAGATCCAGCAGCTGGTGATCGCGCGGCGACTGCTTGACCTGTCCAGCGCCGAGCTGAAGTGAGCCGCGCCGGCACTCGCGGTTGAGAACGGCAGGCGCCCCCGTGGATCATTGATCCACGGGGGCGTTTTCCATTCGCGGGGCTCGCCCGTCCCGCGCCCACCCGAGCCGGCCCCGCCGGGAGAGGAACCGATCTGATGGCGGCTGACGACGTCCCCCTGTTCCGGGCCCCGATGCGCTCGAGGGACGACGACGTGGCGGACGGTGCGGGCGTCGAACGCGGCCTACGCAACGGGCTCTGCGGCATAGGGGGCCGCCTGGAGGGGCCGCCACCCTCATCGCTCGCCGAGGCGGTCGACGCCGCCGCGGCGCAGCACGACGACCGACTGGCCCGCCGGCTCGAACGGTTCGCCCACGTGCCCGACGGGGCGTACGTGTGGACCCGGGACGTCGACGGCCACTACTGGCTCGGGCGTCTCGGGGGACCGTGGCGCTACGACAGCTCGGACGAGGCGGGAGCGGTGGACCTGGTCCACGTCCGCGACTGCGGGTGGCGCTCGGAGCCGACAGACCGGACGAGTGTCCCCGCCGCCGTCCTGGCCACGTTCGCGCGGGGCGGTCGCAACTGGCAACGCATCCGGTCGGAGGCGGGTGCCGCCGAGACCGCGGAGCTGTGGACCCGATAAGGTCGCCCGACCTGCGCGCTACCCCGTCAGGGCGAGTCCCACGAACCGCTCGTCCGCCATCTCCCACACGTCTTCACGTGCGACCGCGTCCGGGTCGATCTGCTCGACCGTCTCGGGCAGATACACCACCCTCAGCATCTCCTGCTCGTCCGGCGCGTCCTGGTCACCCACCGATTCTATCGAGGCGGTGCGAGCTGTGATCTCCACGGTCTCCTCCCAGTCGGAGGCCTTGACGGCTCGGAGGACACCGATCGTGTCGTGCTGGGCGCTGAGAATCATCGCCGAGGGGGATGCACCCTGACGCACCAGGAACTCGACCGACACCATGCCGTCTGTGAACTCGACCGTTGAGCCTGTCACCTCCGCCGTGATGGCATCGGCGAGCGCCGTCTGGGGGTCCTCCGCAGCGGGCTGCGCGGACTCCTCGGCGTTGCCGGTGAACAGGAACACCAGGGCGCCGACGACGAGCACCACGACGACCAACGCGAGGATCATGAACATTCCCCGGCTCGCCCGGTCGCGTCGCTCGGGAGGCACAGGGGTGTCGGTGCGGGTCATGGGCTCACCTCTCGTCCGGGGTGACCCCAGTCGTACCAGGTGGGCCGGTGATCCACACCGGTTTCGGGCGGTCTGTCCGGCCGTCTGTCAGGCCATCCGGAAGCCGCTCCCGGGCCAGTTGCGGTCGGTGGCGTCAGCCACGATCGCGTCGAACGAGTACGCCAGAGCCGGCAGGAAGAGGGGCGACTGCGCGGGGTGGAGGCAGGACGGCAGGACGGGGCCGAGGCTGCCGACCGATCCCGCGGCAGGCGGCATGTGCCCACCGGACAGCAGCCCCACGAGGCGGCCGTCGCGGGTCACGGGCCCGCCGGAGTCCCCGTAACCGGCACAGGCGTGGCTCCAGAACTTGGCGCCGTCCCGCTGCCACGTGATGCCGCAGGTGTGGCCTGTGGACAGTCCGTCCTTGCACACCACGTCACCGAACTCCGGGGCCGGACCGCGTCCGGTGACCCCGGGCTGGCGCACTGGCACCACCACGCCCGGGGTGAGGCGAATTACCGAGTAGTCGAGGATCTCGTTGCGCGTGGCGACGGTGCCGATCACTCCGGCTCCCGGGTCGCCCCGGAGGATGACCGGGGCGTTGATCCGCTCGCTGCAATGGGCGGCGGTGAAGGCGACCGGCGTGCCGGAGGCGTCATAACCCGCCGCGGTGAGGGTGCACCCGGCGACTCCATTGACCAGCACGGGGGTGCCTCCGGAGACCGGGATCGCGGCCTGGGCGGCGGCGGGGGCCGCGAGGGCGGTCGCACCGGCCATCACGGCGGTCACTGCGAGCTTGGCCAGACCGGTGAACCTCATGAGCGTGTCCTTCCCACCCCGGCAAACTGCTCGGGTATACGCGCTGACAGCCTAACGGGCGCAGGCTCCGTCTGCACGACGGGCACGGGCCGGCCTTCCGGGCGACCCTCCAGGCGGCCTGTCCGTCCCACGGGCCGGGCCGGACGCGAGGCCCGGTCAGAGTCACTGCCCCTCGACCGTGATCCTTATCGAGGGACACTCGCCCGGGTCGCCACCGATATGCGCCCAGATCGCCTCGACCACGGGCCGGAGGAACAACTCCCCCACCTGGTCGACGAGCGTCCGGACCACCTGGACCTTGTCCGAGGTCCGCGTGGAGGCGAGACCTCCGCGTCGCAGTCCCTCGACCTCCCTGGTGGTCAGGTCGACGATCGCCTCCAGCAGCGGGGCCCCGCGTCCGTCGGGCTCCAGCAGGGCCCGGTTGAGGTAGCTCACGAGCTGCGGGTTCTGCCGGAGCATCTCGCGGACCGCGACGTTCCGGGCCTCGACCACCTCCGCGGCCGTCCCGGTGTGCTCCACCGTCGACAGCGCCCCGACCACCCGCTCCACCACGAGATCGTCCACGGCCCGGCGCAGGCCGTCCTTGGTGCCGAAGTGGTGCTGGATCAGACCGATCGTCACCCCGACCTCGGCGGCCACCCGGCGCATCGAGACCCTGTCCTCGCCGTACTCGGCGTACAGGGCCAGTGCGGCGTAGCGGATCCGCGCCCGCGCCGTGAGGTCCCCGTCCGCGGCCACGCCCCCGTCGGCAGTGGTTCCGGCCATGCGCCCCACCCCTTCCCCGCCCCTCGAACGGCGTCTGCGTTCGGTCGATGTCCGAGACGATACCGCGACAATACGATTGCATAGCAAAGCATGCACTCGTATGGTGGTGATCGAGCGAGGCCGCCCGGGCCCACGCGACCGACCCCTGGAGATCCCCCGTGTTCGAGACCGCCCCCTACCGCTCCCCGTGGATGACCGACGACCTGGACGCCCTTCGCGCCCACACGCGTGCGTTCCTGGACAAGGAGACCGCGCCGAACCTCGAGCGGTGGGCCGCCGAGGGCGCCGTGGACCGCGGGTTCTGGAACAAGGCCGGTGATGCGGGCCTGCTGTGCATCTCCATCCCCGAGGAGTACGGCGGCGGCGGGGGCACGTTCGCGCACGAGACCGTGATCGCGGAGGAGCAGACCCGCGCGCTCGACGACGGCTGGGGCAACTCGGTCCACAGCACGATCGTGGCGCACTACCTGGTCCAGTACGGCACCGAGGAGCAGAAGACCCGCTGGCTGCCCAAGCTCGCCACCGGCGAGATGGTGGGCGCGATCGCCATGACCGAGCCCGGAGCGGGTTCCGACCTGCAGGCGCTGCGCACCACTGCGGTCCGGGACGGCGACGACCTGGTGGTCAACGGCGCCAAGACGTTCATCTCGAACGGCATGCACTGCGACCTGCTGATCATCGTGGCCCGCACCGGCGGAGAGGGCGCCCAGGGGTTGTCCCTGCTGGTGGCCGAGACCACGGATCTGCCCGGGTTCGACCGCGGTCGCAAGCTCGACAAGATCGGTCTGAAGTACCAGGACACGATGGAGCTGTTCTTCGACGACATGCGGATCCCCGCCGCGAACATCCTCGGCGGCGAGGAGGGTGAGAGTCAGGGCTTCATCCAGCTCATGCAGCAGCTGCCCCAGGAGCGGCTCATCATCGCCGTCACCGCCGTGGCCGCGGCCGAGACCGCGGTCCGGCTCGCGATCGACTACGCCAAGGAGCGTGAGGCGTTCGGCAAGCCCATCCTGAAGTTCCAGAACCTCCGCTTCGAGCTGGCCGAGTGCAAGACCGAGGCCCTGGCCGCCCGCACCCTCCTGGACCACTGCATCACCCTGCACCTGGAGGGCAAGCTGGACCCGGCCACGGCGTCCATGGCCAAGTACTTCTGCACCGACAAGCAGTGCGAGATCATCGACCGCTGCCTGCAGGTCTTCGGCGGCTACGGCTTCATGACCGAGTACCCGATCGCGCGGATGTACGCCTCCGCCCGCGTGCAGAAGATCTACGGCGGGACCAACGAGATCATGAAGGAGCTGATCTCCCGGACCCTCTGATCTCGGCTCATCTGATTTCGGTCGTGATCGCACGGACGGCGTCACGGCCCGCCCGGTTGGCCCCCACGGTCGACTGGGACGGGCCGTAGCCGATCAGGAACAACCCGGGCTCATCGAGCGCCCGTCCGTCGACCACGCGGATCCCCCCGGCCGGGGTGCGGAGGCCGAGCGGCGCCAGGTGGGAGACCGCGGGCCGGAACCCGGTGGCCCACAGGATCGCATTGGCGGGTTCGAGCGTCCCGTCCGGCATCCGCACCCCGTCGGGCTCGATCCGGGTGAACATCGGGTGCCGGACGAGTGCACCGCGGGCCTCCGCGCGATCGATCCACGGGGTGCGGTACATGCCGGTCACCCCGATCACGCTCTCCGGCGCCAACCCCATGGCCGTACGCTCGGCGACCGCGGAGATGGCGGCCGAGAAGTTCTCCGGGGGCGGTCCCGTGGCCCACTCGATCTCCCGTCTGGTCACCCAGAGGGTGTCGGCCACGCGCGAGATCTCCTCGAGCAGCTGGGTGGCCGAGATCCCCGAGCCCACGACCACCACGCGCTGTCCGGCGAACTCCTCGGCCCGGACGTAGTCATGGACGTGGAGTTGGCGCCCGCGGAAGCTCTCGCGGCCGGGGTAGTGCGGCCAGAAGGGTCGCGTCCACGTTCCCGTGGCGTTGATGACGTACCGCGCGAG
>NZ_JAALDX010000062.1 GCF_014145095.1 Dietzia sp. SLG310A2-38A2
GTCTTGGCGATTCGGCGCATGTAGGCCAGCGGCGTTTGCCACCGGATTATCTCGGAGACCATGTTGGGGATCAGGTCAGGGTTGGACTTGAGCTTTTCGAACTGGTCTGGGAACCGGTTCAGCGCCAGAACGCCACCACTCATCGAGTTCCGGGTCGTGTCGTTCCCTCCGACGATCAACAGCACAAAGTTGCCCATGAATTCCATCGGGCGGTCGATCAGATCCTTGGTGTTCTCGTTGCTCTGCAGCATGGTGACCAGGTCGAAACCGGGTTCCTCCCCCTCTGCTAACCGAGCCTTCTTGTCGTACCACAGAGAACTCAGACCGCTCGCCATCTCGCGCATTCCGTCGAACGTCTCGTCGAGGTCCGCAGGACCACCGTTCGCTTCCTCGAACGAAGTTGCAATATCTGACCAGTACACGAGTTTGTGACGTTCCTCGTATGGGAAGTCCAAGAGCGTCGCGAGCATTCGAGCTGTCAGTTCGATCGAGACAGCCTGGACCCAATCGAACGGCTGATTCACCGGCAAGTCGTCTAGTACCTCGCGAACCCGAGACCGAATGAGCGTCTCCATCTCACGCAGGTTCTTCGGCGCGACCACCCCCTGCACAGCTGCTCGCTGCACGTCGTGGCGCGGTGGGTCCATCGCGATGAACATCTCGATATCGAGAAAACGAGGCGGGGCCCCGATCACTATCATCGGCTCGGCGGAGAAGACCTCATGGTTCTTATCGACCGCGATGATGTCTTCATGTCGGGTCACTGACCAGAACGGCCCGAACGCACTGTTGGGCTGAAAGTGGACCGGAGCCTCGTTTCGCAGGCGCTCATAGTAGGACTGCCAGCGGCCTTGGCGATAGAGAAAGGGATTACTGAGGTCGATGTCGGCGAGCTCGACATCCTCGACGGGAGGAATGGGACTCTCTACGAAGAGCTTCTTCCCATTCGTCCTTGTCACCCAGCGCCGAGTCCTGTCGTACAGATGGGCGCCCCGGATCTGAAGATCCATCGGGATGGCCGACCGGATTCTGTCCCCGACTTCTACATGATTGCTTGACACGACTCTTGATCCCTTCGTCGTTACATCTGGAACTCTGGCACCTGGACGACCAGGCCGTCCCAATCCGCGGACGCGGTCATCTGGCACGACAGTCGAGAGGTCGGCAGCCTTTCCGGGTTCATTGCGAGCATTTCCTCTTCACTTGCTCCCGAGAGGCCGACCTGTTCGGACCACTGCGGATCAACGATGACATGACACGTGCCGCACGCGGCTTCGCCTCCGCA
>NZ_JAALDX010000063.1 GCF_014145095.1 Dietzia sp. SLG310A2-38A2
TAACAGATGATCTGCCTCGTCGAGTACGAGAACCTGGACGTCTGCGGTGGACAGGGCTCCCGTCCGGATCAGATCGGTCAGACGACCCGGGGTGCCCACCGCGATGTCAACCGGCGCCACCAGGGTCCTGCGGTCCTTGGACAGCGGTTGACCGCCGACGAACGTGGCGACGCGGAGTCCGGCACCCGCGCCGACCTCGGCGAGGACCTCGGCGTTCTGCACCGCCAGCTCGCGGGTCGGGGCGACGACGACGGCACGCGGCCGGAGCGGCAGACTCGGGGCCCCGGCCAACCGGTGTGCCACGGCGATCGCGAACACCAGGGTCTTCCCGGAGCCCGTCGGCGCGACCGCGAGCAGATCGCGGTCCGCCACCGCGTCCTCGAGCGCCACGGTCTGGATCGCGCTCGCCGGACCGTCGACGACGGTGGAGACGGCGTGTCTGACCGGAACCGCAACGCCGAGCGCGGCGAGAAGACGGCCCAGATCGGTCTGAGCCGACCCGGTCAGACCTGCACCTCCGTACGATCGCCGCTCCACAGTGTGTGGAAGCTGCCCTCGCGGTCGGTCCGCAGGTAGGTGTGGGCGCCGAAGAAGTCGCGCTGGCCCTGGATGAGCGCGGCGGGTAGTCGTTCGGTCCGGAGTCCGTCGTAGTAGGCCAGGGCCGCGGAGAACCCGGGCGCCGGTATCCCCGCGGTGACCGCTGTGGTGACGACGCGTCGCCAGCTGTCGACACAGTCGGCGAGGGCCTCGGCGAAATACGGGGCGGCCAGGAGGGTCGGGAGCTCGGCGTTCTCCGCGTAGGCCTCGCGGATGCGGTCGAGGAAGGTGGCGCGGATGATGCACCCACCTCGCCAGATCGTGGCCAGGTCACCCCGCGCCACATCCCAACCGTATTCGGCGGTGGCGGCAGTGATCTGATCGAATCCCTGGGCGTAGGCGATGACCTTGGACGCGTAGAGCGCCCGTCGGACGTCTTCGATGAATTCGGGGCCGGTCCCGCTCGGGGTCGACACCGCGCCGGAGGGCAGCGCCCGGCCTGCCTCGCGCTGCGGTACCGAACTGGACAGCGCGCGCGCGAAGACGGCCTCCGCGATACCGGTCACCGGGACGCCCAGATCGAGGGCGGACTTGACCGTCCACCGGCCGGTCCCCTTCTGGCCCGCACGGTCGACGATCACGTCGACCAGGGGATACCCGGTCTCGGCGTCCACCTGGGCGAGCACCTCGGCGGTGATCTCGATGAGGTAGGAGTCGAGCTCGCCGGTGTTCCACTCGCGGAACACCTCGGCCATGGCCGCCGGTTCGATCCCGGCCACGCCGCGGAGGAGGTGGTACGCCTCGCCGATGAGCTGCATGTCCGAGTATTCGATCCCGTTGTGCACCATCTTCACGAAGTGGCCCGAGCCGTCCTCGCCGATGTGGGTGCAGCACGCGGTCCCGTCGACCTTGGCGGAGATGTCCTCGAGCATGGGCCCGACGACCTCGTAGCTGGAGGCCGGGCCACCCGGCATGATGGACGGGCCCTCCAGGGCGCCCTCCTCACCACCGGAGATCCCGGCTCCGATGAACCGGATCCCGCGGTCGGCCATCGCCTTCTCCCGGCGGATGGTGTCGGTGAAGAGGGAGTTGCCCCCATCGATGATGATGTCGCCCTCGTCGAACGCCTCGGCGAGGGCCTCGATCACCGCGTCGGTGGGTGCTCCGGCCTGAACCATGACGAGCGCTCGACGCGGAGACCGCAGCGCGGCGGCGAACTCCTCGATGGTCTCGGTGCGGACGAAGTCCCCGTCCCCGCCGTGCTCGTCCAGGAGGGCGTCGGTCTTGCCGGCGGAGCGGTTGTGAACGGCGACCGTGTATCCGTGGCGGGCGAAGTTCCGGGCGATGTTCGAGCCCATCACCGCGAGTCCGGTGACTCCGATGTCGGCAGTCCCGTTGGTGTCTGAGGTCGGCTGCGCGTCCTCGCGCTCAGTACTCATGAGTCCCAGAGTAGTCCACGGATTCGCGGGCAGTGGACCTGCATCGATGGGGGAGAGGGGGCGGTCGGCGGGCGTGTGTGAACCTGAGTGTTTGCTGACAGATCAGTGGTGCACTGAGTGCAACGATTGCCGGAACCGGTCCCAAACCCTTGGTTGGGAGAGGTGGTGTGTTGTATCACTTATTACCGGGCCGGGACACCGGTGCACCCGCGGAACGGGGGGAAACGCGCCGCGGGGTGGCGCCGGTCTGTAGGCGGCCCGGGTGAGAAGTGATCCTTGAGGGGGAAGCAGCAGACATGACCAGCTCCATGCTGCCCACACAGATCGTGGGTACGCGCACGGTGTTCAACGACACGGTCGAGGTGCTCGCCGGATTCAGACCGGGATACCCGAAGTTCTACTCGATCGCGGACCTCGGTACCCAGTCCCGCCGCCGGTGGGTTCCGCTGGAGCGGGCGGTGGACGGCGGACGTGTCGAGACGATGTTCCGCAACTACTTCGCAGAATCCGGGGACATCCGCTTCTCGACGTATCTCGTCGCGGACGCGTTCGCCCACGGGGTGATCGGCCGGGCGGTCGCGAGCTTCGTCACCATCGGCCGGGTGTGGGACACGGGTGCGGAGAACCTCGCGGTCCGCACCGACATCGAAGGGGGACTCGACTGGGCGGGTGTCCGGGACACCACGTTGCGTCTCCTCTGCGACGACCCGTCCGCGGGTTCGCCGGGGACCGTGGTCCTGCCGTGCGAGCAGGCGCTCGCCCAGTGGCTCGCCTGCCGTTCACGGATGACCCTGAGCCCGGTGTTCGACGACCTCTCCCGTGTGAGCAACTGCAGTGTCGACACCCTGTGGTCGGTGGTCGGGGAATGCGTCCTGGGCGCCGCGACCATCGTCCCGACCTTCGCCGACACGAGTTCCGAGACCGGATACCGCCGCGGGCAACTCGTCCTGCAGGCCTTACACGACTCGGGTCTGGCGGTACGCAGGCGTAGTGCCCTTCCGCGCACGCCCGGATCGGGGCCGATCCCGGTGCGCGACAGGGGTTGGCGCTCGGTCCGCTGACCGCGCCCGACTCCGCTCGGTGGACGCGGAGGCGCGGTAGCGTCGGTACTCGGATCGCCCGGAGGGCCCGGGCCGGGAGAAGAGGGTCGATGTCCGACGAGGTCGAGAACGAGTTCATCCAACTGATCCGGGGACAGTCCGGAGCCGGTTTCGGCGGCGGCATCGGAATGGACTACCTGGAGATCACCCCCGACAGGGTCGTGGTCTCGGTGGACGTCGGACCGCACCTGCACCAGCCCTACGGGATCGTCCACGGCGGCGTCTACTGTGCCATCGCCGAGGAGGTCGCGAGTGTGGCGGGCGCGGTGTGGCTCGGCGGTGAGGGAAAAGTGGTCGGGGTCAACAACTCGACCGATTTCCTGCGGGCCGTTACCGAGGGAACGCTCACGGCTACCGGTACCCCCGTGCACCGGGGTCGCAGCCAGCAACTCTGGCGTGTCGAGATCACCGGTGACGACGGTCGGACCGCAGCCGTGGGTCAGGTCCGACTCGCGAACCTCCAGTAGGCGCCGCCCCGGGACGCGGTGCCCAGGACGGCCCGGGGGGTGGGCGACGACGGGGACGGGCTACGACGAGCGCCCGACGGAATCCCGCCGGGCGCTCGTCGCTCTACCGTGTGATTCGGTGGAGCGGTCTGGATGGTCGTCCCTCAGTCGCCGATCGACGTGGTCTCCACAGTCCGGTCGCGGGCCTCCTCCGCCGACCGGGCCTTCTCGTGGGCCGCCACCCGCTCGATGGCCTGTCGACCGTAGACCCACTGTTGCGTGGAGGTCAGCTGGGAGCGGTGGTCGCCGCCCATGTGCATTCCCCAGGAGAACATGGTGGTCAAGCGGTTCTTGAATCCGATGAGGTACGCGAGGTGCACCACGAGCCACATCACCCAGGCGATGAAGCCGGAGATCTCCAGCTTGCCCACCTTCACCACCGCGCTGTAGCGCGACACTGTGGCCATGGAGCCCTTGTCGAAGTACTTGAACGGTGGCCGCTCGGCGGGGGACTTGCCCTTCTCGACCTCGGCCGTGATCTGCTTCGCGGCGTACTTGCCGCCCTGGATCGCGACCTGCGCGACGCCGGGGAGCTTGTCGAGACTCATCATGTCGCCGACCACGAAGATCTCGGGGTGCCCGGGCAGCGAGAGATCCTTCTGCACCAGGACGCGTCCCGCGCGATCGATCTCGGCCTCGGTCTGGTCGGCGAGCATCTTGCCGAGCGTGCTGGCCTGGACGCCCGCGGACCAGATCTTGCAGGTGGCGTCGATCCGGCGGACCGAGCCGTCCGGATCCTTCACCTCGATCCCGCGCTGGTCCACGTCGGTGACCATGGCGTTGAGCTGGATCTCGACACCCATCTTCTCGAGCCGGGCCCGGGCCGCGTTGCCCAGCTTGTTGCCGAACGGCGGGAGGACCGCGGGGGCCGCGTCCAGGAGGATGACCCGGGCGGAGGCGGGATCGATACGGCGGAAGGTGTTCTTCAGGGTGTGCTGGGCCAGCTCCGCGACCTGCCCGGCCATCTCGACACCGGTCGGTCCCGCGCCCACGATGATGAACGTCAGGAGGCGGCGGCGCTCCTCGTCGTCCTCGGTGACCTCCGCCTGTTCGAAGCATCCGAGGATCCGGCTGCGCAGCTCCAGGGCGTCGTCCACGGTCTTCATGCCGGGGGCCCAGCGCTCGAAGTGATCGTTGCCGAAGTACGACTGGTTGGCGCCGGCGGCCACGATGAGGCTGTCGTACTCGAGGTCGAAGCGGATGTGGCCGGCGGAGGCGAACACGGTCTTGGAGGCGACGTCGATCTTGTTGACGTCCCCGAGGATGCAGGTGACGTTCTTCTGGTCGCGCAGGATGAGCCGGGTGGGCGGGGCGATCTCGCCTACCGAGAGGATCCCGGTCGCCACCTGGTAGAGCAGGGGCTGGAAGAGGTGGTGCCCGGTCTTGGCGACCAGGGTCACGTCCACGTCCGCCTTCTTCAGTTGCTGGGCCGCGAACAGCCCGCCGAAGCCGGACCCGATGATGACGACGCGGTGCCGGCGTCCGGCCGGTGCAGTGGCGGTGACCTGGTCGTGTGCGGGCTCGGTCATGGCGGCTCCTGGTGAAGGTGAGGCTGTCGTGGTGAGCGCGGGGGCTCGCCGTTCGGGTCCCCGGGCGGGTCACGCGCGGGCACGAGTCCCCAGGGTAGTGGTATGCGGTTGCCGGTGCACACGTAGTGGGCTCGTCACGGTGAACGGTCCCCCCGTCGCGCCTGACCCGCCCGAGCCAAGGGCGGCGGTACCGTCCCACTGACGACACCCCTGAGGAGGGACCCGGTGGTCAGACTCGAACCGCAGACCGTCGACCTCGATCGTTGGCCCGCGCTCGCGGAGCCCGACGGAGTGGGCGGCCAGGCCGCGGGGGAGGTCGCCCAGGCACTGAGGCGGTCGACCAGGGAGCTCGGTCTGAGGATCGACTACCCGGACTCGACGGCGGCGGGCGAGTACGACGCCCCGGTCCGCATGGTCCTCCGAGACCCCGAGCGCTTCTGGGCCCGCCTCGCGACAGCCGGGGTGCTCGGCCTGGGGGAGTCCTACATGGCCGGTGAGTGGACGACCATCGACCTCGGCGCGGCCATCGGGGTCCTCGGTCCCTGGATCGCCGGGAACTCCGACTGCGCCCACCCGGGTGAACGAGCCTATGGGCGCGACGGTCGCGGGACCCCCGGTGGGGGGCGCAGGCGCGGGGGGCCGGTGGGCGTTGAGCTCGAGGATTCCGTCCCCGGTGCGCTCACCTCCCTCTACACCGACGAGACGATGTCGACGACGGGCGCGGTGTTCGCCTCAGGAGCACGTACCCGCGCACGGATGGAGGACGGAACCGACGTGGTCCACCTGGAGTCCCCGGCGTCGCCCCCTCGACGCAACGATCTGGGGGACGCCCAGCGGCGGTCGGTCGACACGCTCCTCACCCTGGCGGGTGTCGGCACCGGTTCGCGGGTCCTCGTGGCCACGCCGGGGTGGGGTGAGTTACCGATGCGGGCCGCCGAGCGCGGCGCACACGTACGGACCATGACCGCCTCGACCGAGCGGCTGTCCGCCCTCGGGTCGAGATTCGCCGCGGCGGGGCTCGACGACGAGATCACCCTCTTCCTGGGTGGGCCGGTGGACGCGCGCGGGAAGGTCGACGCCGTGGTCGCGGCCGACCCCGGGGTCACGGCGGGTGTCGCCGGCTACGCGGAGGTGCTGGACACGGCCGAGAGGGTCCTGGCGGATGGCGGCAGACTCGCGATCGCGGCGGTGGTGTCCGCGGAGCGCCCCAGGCCAGCGGTCGTCGAACTCGCCGCGTGGGGCTCGCGCTATGTCTCCGAGGCGGGCCCCGTGGTGTCCTGGTCGGAACTGGTCGCGGCCATCGACCGCTCTCCGCGGCTGCGTCTGCTGGGGCGGATCGAGGCGACGTCTCACCACGCCGAGACGGTGAGGTTGTGGTCCGAGACGTTCGCCCACCGGGGGCGGGACGCGGCGGCACTGGGGTTCGACGCCGTGTACCGGCGGATGTGGGCGTTCCACCTCGCTTCGCTCGACGCCGGATTGCGTAATGGTTGGCTCGAATCGGTCCAGGTGGTCGCCACGGCGAAAAGCACCCTGAACCTCCGTGACGGTCCGCCGACGTCCTAGGGTTCGTCCATGAGCAACTTTCTCACCCCGATCGCGATCTGGTTCGGACGTCAGGACGCCACGCGGGAGAACTCCCATCTCGTGGTGACCGTCGACAAGTGGATGAACAGGATCTCCGGTGGCCGCGTCCCGCTGCTCCGGGTGGCGGGGCTACCCACGCTCACGTTGCACGTCCCGGGCAGGAAGTCCGGTGAGCGGCGCGACACTCCGCTGCTGTTCGCATCGTGGCGCAACGGCGTGGTGGTCGTCGGCTCCAACTGGGGGGGCGAGAAGGCACCTGCGTGGGTGCACAACCTCCGTGCGGCGGGGGAGGGCGAGGTCGACGTGTCGGTCTACGGCGCCAGGCTCACCGTGGACGTGCGGGAGGTGGCCGAGGACGAGCGGGCCTCGGCCTGGGACGCCGCCGTGAAGGTGTGGCCGAACTACGAGATCTACGCCACCCGCACGACCAGGCACCTGCCGCTCTTCCACCTGACGCCCAGGCTCTGAGACGGATCAGCGGCGGGCGACCATGTTGAGCGCCGTGGCCGTCAGGACCGGTTCGTCGTCCTGGTTGACCAGCGTCACATCCGTGGTGAGCACCCCGCGGTCCGGCTTGCTCCTGGAGGGGCGGACACCGGTCGTCTCGCAGATCAGGGTGAGCCGGTCGCCCGGGCGCAGCGGCCGGACCCAGCGGAGCTCGTCGATCCCGGGGGACGCCAGGCTCGCGACAGCGGTGAGGTAGTTGTCGGCGAACAGGCGCATCATGAGCGCTGCGGTCTGCCAACCGCTCGCGATCAGCCCTCCGAACGGGCCGTGAGCGGCCGCCTCGGGATCAGTGTGGATGCTCTGCGGGTCGTACCTGCGGGCGAACTCCATGATCTCTTCGGCGCCCACCGACTCCTCACCGAAACGGTACGTGCGTCCTTCCAGGTAGTCGTCGAGGTACCTGTCGTCGACAGGCGTGTCGAAGGTGTCGTACTGCTCGGCGGTCATCTGTCACTCCTGGGCGCGGGGTCGGGCTCGTGCTTCCGTTTCAGAGTCAACCGCACGCGGGTGACGGTGGGTGCCGATTCACGGTCGGACCCCTCATCACGTGGTAGTCAGTTAGTGACAGTTCACCCGATGGGAGGCAGGCGTGGCGTACTTCGAGCGACTCGGTGACCGACGGTTCCACCCCACCTCACACGCCACCGGGGCGTGGGATCCGGCGGTGCAGCATATCGGCCCGTCATTCGGGCTGCTCGTGCACGAGGTGGAGGGTGACCTGCGACGTCGGCGGGACGATCCCATGGTGATCTCGCGCCTGACCTACGAGATCCTCGGCACCGTGCCCATGGACCCGGTCGCGGTGGACGTGCAGGTACTCAGACCGGGGCGCACGATCGAACTCGTGGAGGCCACATACGGAATCGCGGATCGCGTGGGAGTCCGCCTGCGCGCCTGGCTACAGCAACCGAGAGACACCACGGAGATCGAGGGCGTCGGCCTCGACCCGATCCCGGGGCCGTCCGACATGGCGCAGTGGGACCCCACCTCGGTCTGGCAGGGCGGGTACCTGGCGTCCGCGGAGGTCCGCCGGGACTCGGTCGGGCCGGGGAGGGCTCGGTACTGGGTGCGTACCGAGGTCCCGCTGGTCGCACGGGAGTCGGTGGGCAGCCTGGCCCGGTCGGCAGGGCTGTTCGACATCGCCAACGGAATGGCGATCCGCGCGGCTCCCGAGGACGTGCAGTTCCCCAACATCGACCTCACCGCCCACCTCTTCCGCGAGCCACGCGGGGAGTGGGTCGGGTTCGACACCCGGGTGAGTTTCGGTCCGGGCGGGCTCGGGCTCACCTCGAGCGTCCTGCACGACCAATCGGGTCCGATCGGCACCCTCTCGCAGACCCTCACCATCCGCCCCGTCGCCCCGGGACAGTGAGCTCGGCCGAGAGGTGTGGTCTCGGGGGGCGCACTGGGCCATACTCGGGGGAGTCATACACGACTACTCACGAAACGGAGTGTGTGAGAAGCCCTGATGGGTACCCCCTCTGGAAGGACCGGGTCGACCGACGACCCGGGACCTAGTCGCCCTCATCCTCTTTCTCAGATCCACGGCACTCGAGTGCCGACACGGCGTCCCCCGAGGGGGGAGGCGGCTCCGTGGTCATGACCCTTCTGATGTTGTTGCTGGGAATCCTCGCGATCCTGGCCATCATCGCCGCGAACGGCTACTTCGTGGCCCAGGAATTCGCCTACATGTCCGTGGACAGGAACAGGCTCAAAGCACTGTCCGAGGCGGGAGACGTCGCAGCGCAGCGGGCACTGAGGGTCACGCAACGGACGTCCTTCATGCTGTCGGGCGCCCAGTTGGGTATCACTGTCACCGGCCTGCTGGTCGGGTACGTGGCCGAACCGCTGGTCGGCGAATCGCTGGGGACCCTCCTGGGCGGGATCGGAGTTCCCGCGGCGGTCAGCGTCACGGTGGGCACCGTCCTGGCGTTGGTGGCCGCGACCGTGGTGCAGATGATCTTCGGTGAGCTCTATCCCAAGAACCTGGCTATCGCCAGCCCGGAGCCCCTGGCCCGCGGTCTGGCGCGGTCCACCACCATCTACCTGACCGTGTTCGGCTGGCTCATCGTGGTGTTCGACCGGGCAGCGAACCTGCTGCTCAGGGTGGTCGGGGTCACGCCCGTCCACGATCTGGACTCCACGGCCACCTCCGAGGATCTCGAGCGGATCGTGGCGGACGCGCGGGACAGCGGCGATCTTCCCGAGAACCTGTCCGTTCTCATCGACCGGATCCTGGACTTCCCGGAGCGCACTGTGGAGCACGCGATGGTCCCGCGGCCCCAGACCAGCGTGGTGGGTCCGGATGACACGGTCGCAGAGGTCCGGGCATTGATGGCCTCGGGGCACACGAGGTATCCGGTGGTCTCAGAGAGTCTGGAGCCGCTGGGGGTCGTTCAGCTGGCCGATCTCCTCCGTCGGGGTGTGCAGGGCGACCTACCGGTCTCGGAGATCATGCGACCACCGGTGGTCCTGCCCTCGTTGATGTCCCTGCCCCACGCGTTGTCGACGCTGACCCGGTCTAAGACGCAGCTCGCGGCGGTGGTCGACGAGTACGGAGGATTCGCGGGCGTGTTGACGATCGAAGACCTGTCCGAGGAGCTCGTAGGGGAGTTGACCGACGAACACGACACCGAACCCGAGTCGGTCATCGCGGTCGTGGACGAGGGAATCTGGCGGATGGACGGTGACGTCCACGTCGACGAGGCCGAGAGGGCGCTCGGTCATGAGCTTCCCCACGGAGATTTCGAGACCATGGCGGGGTTGACCATCTCCGCTCACGGCGAGCTCCCGGAGGTGGGTCAGACCGTGCGGGTGGAACTGCCGATCGAGCCCCGGGAACTGATCGCCGAGAAGCCGATTCAGTTCGCCCTGGAGATCGAGGTCCTCGAGGTGGCCCGGCTGGTACCCGGCGAACTGCTGGTCCGGTTGGTGGACTCCCAGGAGGAGCACTCCGGGCGTCCCGGTGACGACGGGCAGCGCGAGTCGGGACAGGGGGAGGAGCTGTGATGGACAATCCGGTCGTCGTCGTCGCGATCACCGCGGCGTTGATCGTCCTGAGCGCCTTCTTCGTGGTGATCGAGTTCGCGCTGCTGGGAGCTCGTCAACACCGGCTCGAGAAGGACGCGGAGAGGAGCGCTTCGGCGCGGGCCGCCCTGCGGGGGATCAACGAGCTGACGGTCATGCTCGCGGGCGCCCAGTTGGGGATCACCGCCTGCACCTTCGCACTGGGCGCGGTCACCAAGCCGGCCGTCGACGCCTGGCTCGGACCTGTCCTCGCCTCCCTGGGAGCGCCGGTGCAGGTGGCCGGAGGCGCCGCGTTCGCGCTGTCACTGCTGTTCGTGACCTTCCTCCACCTGGTGGTGGGGGAGATGGCACCCAAGTCGTGGGCCATCGCGCACCCGGAGTTCTCCGCCAAGTTCATCGGGATTCCCTCCCGGGGCTTCATCTGGGTCTTCCGGCCGCTCCTTCGGTGGGTGAACGCGGTCGCCAATCGTCTGGTCTCCGCCAGTGGTGTCACGCCGGTCGAGCGGGCCGCGGTGGGAGGTCAGGATGCCGCTACGATCCGGCAGCTCGTCGAGCACTCGGCGTCGGTCGGTGCCCTGGACGAGACGTTCAGTTCCCCACTGACCGGAGCGCTCGGCCTCGATCAGCTGACGGTGGGGTCACTCGTCGACACCGACAAATCACCCACCGCGGTGGCCGCGGATGCCACCGTGGCGCAGGTCCAGGAGGCCGCGGCTCGAACGGGACACATGCGCATCCTCCTCCTCGACGGGAATTCCACTCCGGAGGTGGTGCATGTGCGCGACACGCTGCTGGAGCAGGAGGGCCACCCGGCGCGGGAACTGGCCAGACCGGTCATGCTGCTGGACACCCAGACGCCGGTATACGAGGCGCTCGCGGTGTCGCGGGAGCGGAGCGAGCAACTCGCCGCGGTGATGGACCAGGACAGGTTCGTCGGCGTGATCACGATCTCCGACATCCTGAGGCACATCCTGCCCGAGGGGGCCGGTTCCGTCGGATGACGCGGCGGACTCTCTCCGTGCTCAGAATTGACGCAGGTAGCACCGCATCCCGGAACCGGTATCCGGGTCGAGGTCTGAGAAGCCGTGACGTTCGTAGAACCGGCGGGCGCCGAGGTCGTCCGAGTCCACGTTGATGAGTATCTCCTCGCACCCGCGCCGACGGACTTCGGACACCGACCGGTGCAGGACCGCGGTTCCGATGCCGGCCGCTCGGAGGTCCGGACGAACGTAGAGGTCTTCGAGTTGGGCGAGGGGACCGTCCCAATAGGGGGTCGGGCGGAGGGTGAGGAACGCGAAGCCGACGTCGGTGCCGACCTCGCGGCCGTGGGTGAGTCCGGCGACGACGGCGAGGACGTCCTCACGATCGAGGAGTCGCTCGAATCGCCCTGCCGCCTCGGTCGCGCTCGGCGTGGCGCAGTCGAACTCGGTGTTGAAGTCGTGGAGCAGATGCCCGAGCGACGTCGCATCCTCCGGCGTCGCCACGCGGACATCCGCCTGCACGGCGGGACGGTCAGACGTCGGCGTACCCGAGGGGCAATTTTTCTCGAGGAGGCTCTTGAGCCGATCCAGGTCGGCTGCCACGGTGGCGGTGTCCTGCTCGAACTCGTCGTCGTCGTCGGTGAGCTGACGGACGGTCATGATCACTTCCGCCCCGTGGGGGTGGGGTACGACTCGGAGCGGATTGTGGACCGTCGCGCCGTCGGGCAGGGTGACCTCGTGGTCCAGGACCCCGAAGTCGTTCCTGGGGACGAATCGGACGCTCACCCTCCCCATCGGGGAGTCGACGATCAGGGTGTCGCCATCGACGGAGGCCTCCGCGGTGGCCAGTCCCGACGCCCAGGTGACGAGCTTCGCGTGATCGGAGGCGAAGTCGTAGACGTCCGCCGGAGAGCGGTGGATCACCGTGCTGACGTGTCTCGTGCGCATGCCGTCAGTGTCCGTCACGCCCCGGCATCACGCCAGGAATCCGGCACCAGGCATTCGGCACAAAGAGACCGGCGCCAGGGGGACTGACACCACGGAACCGCCCAGATGATCAGCTCAGGCGGTCGGCGGATCGGTGTGGCTGCCCTGTCCCTCGATGCTGGTGACGGTGGTGAGCAGGAAGACCGAATCCTCGAGGGCCCTGACGGCGTGCCGGTGATGGGTGAGGGTGTGGAGCTCGCCGGCCCCGATGTCGACCGTGGACTCGCCGGTCACCTGCACTGCCCCTCGAAGCAGGTAGAGGCTCGCTGCCGGGGGAGAATTGTGCTCCTCGAGCTCGGTGCCCGCCGTCAAGGCCAGCAGCGACTGGCGGAGAGGGCCTTCGCGGACGAGGATCTCGGCGTGTCGGCCGTGCGGGGCGTCCGCAGCTCGGGCGAGGATGCGATCAGCGGTGTCGGTCACGTTGGTCATAGCGCGTATCACCGTCTTCCAGGGTTGACCTCGACGCTACGCGCCTTCGGCTGGTTTCGATCCGTTCCCGCTGCCCCGGCAGGCAACCCTGTGCGGCCGGCCAGCGACCGACGTGGGTTCGACGGTGTCTCCGTTACCCAGCCTGCGAGACTGGTGCTGGACCCCGGTAGGTTGGCGGTCCTGCTCCGAGGTGTTGTCGAGTGGGAAGTGGAGGGCCGGTGGGTATCGCCCTGACAGTGGTCGGATTGCTGATCATCGCGTTCGGATTGGTGGACATGTTCCGTGCCCTGTTGCACCCGCGCGGGGAAGGGGCCCTCAGCAACGCGGTGATCTCGACACTCTGGGCGTCGTCGCGGCGACTCGGTCATCGACTCGGTTCCGCAGTCGGCCCCGCGGGAATGGTGATCACAGTCCTGGTCTGGGTGCTGTTGCAGGGGCTGGGCTGGGCGCTGATCTACCTGCCCCACGTTCCCGGGGGTTTCACCTACGATTCGGGTATCGATCCCGGCCGCTACCCCGATCTCATCGAGGCCCTGTACGTCTCGTTCGTGACCCTGGCGACCCTGGGATTCGGGGACATGGTCGCCACCGAGCCCTTCATCCGAGCACTCGCTCCGCTGGAGGCGCTGGTGGGATTCGCCGTGCTGACAGCTGCGCTCACGTGGTTCATGCAGATATACCCGCCGCTCACCCGTCGCAGGGCGCTGGCGTTGCGACTCCACGGACTGGCGGAAGCCGGAGTCGCCGGCTCGATGTCCGACCTTCCCTCGGACACGGTCACCCGGGTACTGGACCAGCTCGCCATGGATATCGACATCGTGTGCGTGGATATGACCCAACACTCGGAGACGTACTACTTCCACGACGAGGACCCGGGACAGTCGTTGTCGCGCCAGATCTACTACGCACTGGAGCTGAGGGACGCGGCGGCAGCGAACGCGGGCGAGGAGACGGGATTCGCGACAGCGATGCTCTCGACATCCCTGGAGAACATGGCGGAGACTCTCCGGGGATTCGTCCGAGTGGGGGACGAGGCGGACCTCCAGCAGGTGTTCCGGGCCTACGCCGCGGACCACGCGCGGAGCGCTCGCGACTGAGCCAGTCGGCGGTGGCACGCCGTTTCGCGGGCGACCGTGACGGTGTCGTCACCGTCCGGTTCGTCGTCGCGTCGTGTCGCCGCCTCAGGCCTGGGATTTCGGGCCGACGAGGCGAGGGGTCAACCAGTCAGGTGCGCGATCCGGGTTCCGCCGTAGTTCGACGATGAGGTCCTCGGCATAGGAGACCAGTCCGGGCGCATCGATCCCGTGAGGTGCCGGGTCGTCCTGGCTACCGATACGGTCGGCCGCACGCTCGAGTAGTGCGAGGGCGCCCGTGGTGTTGCGGCGCTGGATGTGGGTGATGCCTACTGCCAGTTGGGCGAGGCCCTGCCAGAGCTCGCGCTCGTCGGCGGGGGAGCTCTTCCACGCGCCTTCCAGCACTTCGTGCGCATTGAAGGCGAGGCCACGGTCCAGCAGATCCTGCGCCCACGCCAGCGATTCGGCGGGGGGCAGGTCAAGGTCTTCGGGAACGCGCTCGACGCCGACGCTCCCCGGTGGCAGGGGTCGGCCGAGTTCGTCACGGGGACGCGCGTTGCGCGCGCGGCCGTCCTCGTCACGATCACGGTCGATGCCGTCCGGAGTGCGCATACCTCGATGGTCCCATTCGTCGTCGCCGGTCTGCCACGGACCCGGGCACCGGGCCCCCATCGTGACACTTCGCGCGCGCCCTGTCCTCCGCTCACTCCGTAGGCTTATCCCATGACGTTGCATCATGTTCGACGCGGAGAGGGCAGTCCACTACTGCTCGTGCACGGCCTCGGCGCGGGGTGGCGATCGTGGGAGCCCATCATCGACGATCTGGCCGCGAGTCGCGAGATCATCGCGGTCGACCTGCCTGGTTTCGGCGAGTCCCCACCGCTGGATGGCGAGGTGTCCATCGCGACGTTGGCCGACGCGGTTGCCCGGTTCATCGAGGAGTCGGGTCTGGACGGGGTCTCCACGGCTGGTCAGTCGATGGGTGGGCGGATCGTGCTCGAGCTGGCCCGGCGCGGCGTCGGTGGTGACACCGTGGCGTTGGATCCCGGTGGATTCTGGAGCGATCGTGAGCTGGCGATGTTCAGCGCCACCCTGCGACCGTCGATCGCCCTGGTCAGCGCCGTGAGAGGAGCGCTGCCGGTCCTCCTGGGAAATCCGGTGAGTCGGACCGCCCTGCTGGCGCAGCTCTCCGTGCGCCCGTGGGCCCTGTCAGCGCAGACCGTGCTACCCGACGTGGCCGGGTTGGCCGATGCCCCGGCGACGGGCGCGGCGATGGACGCGCTGACGAAGGGTCCGAAACAGCAGGGCGCCCCCGCGGGCACGGTCCCGGGACGGGTCACCATCGGGTGGGGGCGTCGCGATCTGGTGACACTTCCGGCCCAGGCCCAGCGAGCCGCCCGCGCGTTCCCCGACGCAACGCTGCACTGGTTCGATCGGTGCGGCCACTTCCCGCAATGGGACGCGCCCCGGGAAGCGGTTCGGCTCATCCTGGACCGGACCAGCTGACTCGGCGGGTTCCACTCGAGTGTGGTGGTGGCCACCGTTGACGGTTGCGCCAGCGCGGTGCTCTGCCATCATGGGGTGATGATCCGTGTCCGCGAACACGGGAGTCCGCTGTCAACAGGGTGGAGCGGCCCACCGCGAGAAGTTGGCGGACAGGGCCGGGAGCTGAGGGGCAGGGCCGGACGATGACATCCCTCGCATCCGCCACGTGGCTGAGTTCGATGCTCAGAGTCCGCACTACGCTTCGTCGCGGGATGTGGATGACCGAACTGCGGATGAACGTGGACCCGGAGACCGTGTGGACGGTCATCACCGATGTGCAGTGTTGGCCGCGATGGGGGCCCACCGTCTCGGATGCCCGGGTCGACGGCGACTCCGGCTTGACGGCCGGTGCGCGGGGGACGGTCACGACCGTGGCGGGCCTGTCACTGCCGTTCGAGATCACCGACTTCGTGGATCGGCGGCTGTGGGCGTGGAGGGTGGCCGGAGTGAATGCGACCCGGCACGAGGTGATTGGAGTGCCGGGCGGCTGTGTCGTCAGCTTCGGGGCCCCGGTCTGGGCGGCGGGATACCTACCAGTGCTGGCTCTCGCGTTGCCGCGGATCGAACGGATTTCGGTCGAACGAGCTCGCTGAGACGGGTCGGCGTCGGTGGGGGCGTGGTGAGAGCACGAGGCCGTCAGTATCTGACCGATGGGCTGCCGAGATCCTCACGCACCAGGTCGGGGTTTCTGATGGGAAAGTTCGTTATCCGATTCTTCGTGGAGCGAAGGCTGGGAGAGCTTGTGACGGGCTGCGCGCGTGGTCACCGTCCGGCAAGCATTCAAGGTTGGTCAGCCGCCGGTCATCGTCACGACTACGCGCCTGGGAGCCATCGCCAAGATCAGCCGGTTTGATCTATGGCCGCAGCCACTAAGCCGGCGGCCGCCAGGGGTAAGTCCCGTGGAGTGGTGGGGTTTCGGGGCCGGGGTTCTGGCTGACGAGGGTGTGGCGGTCCGCTGCGGAGGGCGGGCCATCGCGTAGTGGTCAATGAGTTACCGCCAAGT
>NZ_JAALDX010000006.1 GCF_014145095.1 Dietzia sp. SLG310A2-38A2
CACCGCCCGGCGCCCACCCGGCGGCGGCGGGTCACCGCCCAGACGAGCCCCGCGATCGCCGCCCCCGCCAGCGTGACCGCCAGGCCGATGATCAGCGCGGTTCGGACGCCGTCTGTGCCCTGGTCCTGGGTGGCGTCCACGTCGATCGCCTCGGCCGTGGACAGCTCGATCGGCTCCCTGTCGGGTGCGGTGAACAGGACGTTTCCGGCCAGCATCGACCACCGACCGGGTTCGGAGTCCAGCCACTCCAACGTGCGGTCGAGCTCACCCGAGCCCGAGCTCGACGAGGCCACCAGGAGTGCGCGGTCGCCGTCCTGGACCACCTGCATCGATGCGAAGTCGACGTCCTCGTAGAACCTCAGCGTGGCCGGTTGCCCATCCCGGGCCCCGACCACCTCCAGCGTGCGTCCGCCGGTCAGGGTCAGGGGCAGATCGAGATCGGCCGGGGCGGAGTCGGACGTCACCAGCAGCCCCGGGACATCCCCCTCCACGAGGGTCTCCATGCTCACCCACTCGGGCAGCAGCGGGGTGGCGGACAACGCCTGCAGCTCGGCGAGGATCGTCACCGCCCGCGCGGTGTCCTCCAGCGACCCGCTGCCGGTGGCCACCTGAAGGCGCGGCAGGAGTGCCTGCGGGAGCGAGCCGAACCCGGCCGGTGCGGGCGAAGCGGGGTCGGAGACGCGGACCCGGGACGATCCGTCGACGATCAGCGTCAACGGTTGGAGCACGCCGCAGGCCGCACCCGCGCCCGCGGTCTGGAGCGAGACGGTGATGTCCGTGTACCGGTTCAGGGCGCCGGCGGGAACCGTCACCGTGCGGTCGAAGACCCCGGACTGATCGGCGGTCCACGAATCCAGCACGGTCTGCCCGGCCGACACCACGATCAGCCCACTGCGATCAGACGGTGGCGGCGAGTAGGAGCCGACCAGATCGATGGCCACGTCTCCGGTCACCGTCCCCAGACTGGTCTGGTCCAGCCCGAAGCCCGCCGAGACGGACCCGACCGATCGCGCCGATCGCGACCCCAGCCCGAGTTCGTCGAGCGTCGCCTCGGTCACCAGCGCGCGGGGCGCCGGCATCGGCGAGTCCAGGGTGGCCGAGCCCGTGACGGCCAGCGACCACAGTTCGCTCGTCACCGATCGCATCTGACGCCCCAGGCTGGCGGAGTCACCGACGATCACCGCGGTGGGGACGGCGTCGTCCGCCAGATCGATCCGGGACTCGCCGGATTCCCGGATCTCCGCCCGTCGGGTGAAGGGCGAGGCGGTCGGAGACCTGGGGCCCGACGCCGGGAGGACCTCGACTTCCAGGCCACTGCCACCGAACCTCGTGGACGCGAGGATGGCCAGCTGGGCGGCGGCCTCCGACTCGGCGTGGGTCGGCTCGTCCGGGAGGTATATCTCCAGGCGCTCCAGGACTGAGGGGACGAAGTCGGCGAGGACCCGAGGGGCCTCGGGATCGCCGGCGAACTCCACCTCGGAATCGCGGAGCTCCAGTGACCGGTCGGTCCAGTCCGGGCACGCCTCTCCCTGGGAGTGCAGGACGGTCCGCATGGTGAGGTCCAGAACGCCGTTGCGCACCCGCCCGCGATCGAGGGGAATGGTGACGCGTTCCGACTCGACGCCCGGTCGCAGGTCTATCCGGTCCAGCAGCAGGTCACCGGACCACGCCTCGAGATGGCCCCGGTCCAGATCCACGGGGAACTGGATCGTCGTGCTCAGCGTCCGCGGGGTAAGCCCCTCAGGCACCGGGATTGGTATCGCGACCTCGGCGCTCCGGTCCGGGAACTCGAGCACCTCCGCCACCCCGAGGGTCGATCCGTCGACGACGGTCTGGGCGCCGACCGGCGCGGGGAAGGCGAGGGTGGCGGCCAAGAGGAGGCAGGCGGGAAGACGCAGCGCGCGGGGCGAGCACACGGGAGGTGACACTACGGGGCGCGGGGCCCCGTGACCGGCGATCCGGCCGACCTCCCCACCGCCCCGCCCCCTATCGGAGGCGGTGGGGCACAACGACGGTCAGCGGGGATCGACGGGCGCGCCCGGGGTCCCGCCCTCGACGCCGGCCCGGTCCGTGCCCTCGTCGGCCAGTTGGTCCGGCTCGGGGTGATCGGTGTCGAAGGTCTCGGGCAGGTTCTTGATGTGCTTGTTCATGTTGCGGATCAGGAGCACGGTGGCGACCAGCAGGAGCAGGACCACAGGGATCCCGATCGGTGAGGCCTTGCCGAACTCCGGTCCCATCGGGTGGTCGTTGTACCCGGGTGTGCCCGGCGACTGGTTCTGCGCGAAGACCATTGCCGCCTGATGCGCCAGGATCTGGACGTCCGGTCCCAGGGTGATCATCTCGGGTCCTCACTCGTGCTCGGTCCGACCGGGAGCTCGACGTAGGGGTCGACGCCCTCGAACAGGTCTGCCTCGTATTCTCCCTCAGCCCGCACGGGTACGGCCACCCGGCTTGCCGCGAGTTCGAACTCCTCGGTGGGCCACACCCGCTGCTGCATCTCCACCGGGGCGGCGAAGAACCAGCCGTTGGGGTCGATCTGCGTGGCGTGGGCCAGCAGCGCCGAGTTGCGCTGCTCGAAGTAGTCGGCGCACTCCACCCGGGTGGTCACCCGCTCCATGATGTCGGGGCGGTCACCCCAGCGGGACAGGAACTCGGCGAAGTGGCGGACGCCGTCGCGGGCGAACAGCTCCTCGTCGAGCAGCTCCAGACGGCTCTTGGGGAAGCCGTGCGTGTAGTAGACCTTGGCCACGGCCCACGGCTCGCCCGTCCCGGGATAGCGGGCGGGGTCCGCGGCGGCCTCGTAGGCGGCCATCGACGCCGAGTGCACCTTCAGGTGATCCGGGTGCGGGTACCCGCCGTTCTCGTCGTAGGTGATGATCACGTGCGGCCGGAACTCCCGGATCCTGGCGACCAGGGAGCGGGTGACCTCGTCGTCGTCGGCAAGGGCGAAACATCCGGGAGGCAACGGCGGCAACGGGTCCCCCTCGGGCAGACCCGAGTCCTCGTAGCCCAGCCAGTGGTGGTCGACGCCGAGGATGTCGGCCGCGCGCGCCATCTCGCGGCGCCGCACGCCCACGAGGTCGGCCACGACGTCGGGGCGATCCATCGCAGGGTTGAGGATGCTGCCGCGCTCGCCGCCGGTGCACGTCTCCACCAGCACGTTCACACCCTGAGCCACGTACTTGGCCATGGTCGCGGAGCCCTTGGACGCCTCGTCGTCGGGGTGGGCGTGTACCGCCATCAGCCGGAGACCGGCCATCATCGCACCTGCCGTTCTTCAGAGCTCGTGGATCGGGATGACTCATTCTATGGACTCACCGAGGTCCGGTGCCCCCGGGGCGGCCCGCCAGCCGCCCCCGGATACCCTGGGGACCATGAGTGAGCCGAGGTCGGACGCCGCGTCACAGGCCGCAGGGACCCCGCCGGCCGGGCGGTACGACGACTCCGGGTCGGGCGTGACCGGCAAGCTGGTCGCCGGCTTCCTGGTCCTGCTCGTCGGCGCCCTCGTGGTGGCCGGCGCCGTCGCCGGCTACCGGCTCAGCGCCACCCCCACCATCTCGGGCGAGGTGATCGGGGTGACCGTCGTCGACGACGAGCGGACCGACGTGGTGATCACGGTCACCCGGGACGAACCCGGAACAGCCGCCTACTGCATAGTCCGGGCGCAGGACCAGACCAAGGGCGAGGTCGGCCGCCGTGAGGTGTACGTGCCCCCGTCCGCGAACAGCGCGATCCAGGTCGACATGTCCATCGCGACCTCGGCCCGCGCGTTCGTGGCCGACGTCTACGGCTGCGGCGACGACGTCCCCGACTACCTGCGCAGGTAGGGGTTCTCCGGCCCCGATCCAGGTCACGGCTGTGTTAGCATCGTCCCATCAGCACGGCCCCTTTCGCGGGGCCGTGTTTTTCGTACAGCAGCACACACACGAACAGATTGGAGTGCGCTCTCATGGCGAACGACACCCAGGGCTACTGGTTGACCCAGGATTCGTACGACCGCCTCATGGCCGAGAAGGAGGCGCTGATCGCCAACCGTCCGGTCATCGCCGCCGAGATCAACGAGCGGCGCGAGGAGGGCGACCTCAAGGAGAACGCCGGGTACCACGCCGCGCGTGAGCAGCAGGGCCAGGAGGAGGCGCGCATCCGTCAGCTCGACGACCTGCTGGCCACCGCCCAGGTCGGCGAGACGCCCACCGAGACCGGCGTCGCCCTGGTGGGCTCCGTGGTCCGCGCCTACTACAACGGCGACGAGGACACCAAGGAGACCTTCCTGGTGGGTACCCGCGGCGAGGGCTCCGGCAAGGACGACCTGGAGATCTACTCCCCCGACTCCCCGCTGGGCCGCGCGATCCTGGGCGCCAAGGTCGGCGAGAGCCGCGAGTACACCACCCCGAACGGCAAGTCCGTCTCGGTGACGATCGTGACCGCGGAGCCGTACCAGAGCTGACCGGCCACGACGGGCCCGGTGGTAGGTTCTTCACGACTATCGGGCCCGGTTCGACCAGCCCGATCCCGCGCCGGCGTTTCCAGGAGTCCCACGTGACAGACGGTTCCCATGACAGGCCATTCGGCCCGGCACCGAAGATCGAATCGGCGGCCGAGCAGGTCCTGGGACCGGCGCTGCGTACAGGGCAGTCACCGTTCGACGACGAGCTTTACACCTGGACCCCCGAGGTCGCGGAAGAGCTCATCCGCCGTCTCGACGGCGACGCCGAGGAACACACCGGCGAGCACTCCGGAGACTCCACCCGCTCCCCCGTGATGCAGGCGCTCCACGACCAGTTGGAGGGCGCCCCGCGGCCGGTGGTGCTCCTGGCCGCCGAGTTGCTCTACATCCAGCAGCTGCCGCTGTCCACGGTCACCGCCCGCCTCAAGCGGGGGCGGATCCGGGACGTGTTGTCCTGGATGGACGACGCGCCGGAGATCCCCGAGGTCCTCGACGACGCGCTCGGCGAGAAGGGTCCGCTGACCGGCGGCCTCGGGTTCAACGTCCAGATGCGCGAGCACCTGCGGTGGCTGTGCACGTTCGTCATCCACTGGGCCGAGTTGGAGTCCGCCGAACGCGACGCGGCGCTCACGGACCCGTGGGAGTTCCAGCGTGCCGCCCGCTCGACCCCCGGTGACTGGCGGGCCATCCGCTACAGCCTGCAGTACCTGGCCTGGCCCGGGTACTTCCAGCCGATCGTCAAGCACGAGCACAAGACCCGCATCCGCGACGCCTTCGCCGACCTCATCGGCGGGCCGTCGGGGATCGACGAGCTCGACATCGACCAGGACCTGCACCGGATCGCCGAGACGCTCTCCGCCCAGCTCGGCCAACCCGTCGACTGGTACCGGGGCGCGATCGCCAACCAGTGGCAGCGCCACCGCGACGACCACTCCCGCCGCGCGTGGCTGGTCCGTCCCGGGCGCGGCGGCGTCGGACAGGCCGGCCAGTGGGTCGCGCAGAACCGGATCGCGCTACCCGCCTCGCACCTGCCGCGCATCCCCGCGCACGCCAGCCGGCTCGAGGTGTCCCAGGCCGTCGAGCAGGGGTACCCGCACCTGGACTACCAGGCACGGTTCCAGCTCACCGCGGAGCTGCACACCTTCCTGTCCCGGATGAGTCCCCAGGACGTGGTGGCCACGGTCGCCGACGCCAAACTGCACCTGGGCACCCTCACCGACGACCTGGGCTACGTGGAGGACGGAGGCCAGCAGCTCGAGCGCTCGGTGCGGTGGCACTCGGTCACCCTCGACCTGGACACCCTCCCCAGCCCGCTCTCCGAGCTGATCGGGGAGCCCGGCACCGTCGTGGACCTCACCGACGGCCTCGACGCCCTGCTCGCCACCATGCACCCCGGCCGCCACTCCGCCGAGTCCCAGGTGGCCGAGGCCCCGGGCGCGGGGACGGTGCCCACCCTCCCCGACATCACCGACGAGCTCGCCGACAGCCTGCACATGCCCCGCAAGGAACTGCAGGAGATCGTGGACACCCTGCAGGAGCGGCAGCAGATCGTGTTCTACGGCCCGCCCGGCACCGGCAAGACCTACCTCGCGCAGGAGCTCGCACGCTTCCTTGCCGGCGCCGACGACCCGAGCCGGGTCCAGCTGGTCCAGTTCCACCCCAGCTACGCCTATGAGGACTTCTTCGAGGGCTACCGGCCCACGCTCACCGAGTCCGGCCAGCCCGGTTTCGCCCTGCAGGCCGGGCCGCTGCGCCGTCAGGCCGCACGCGCCACGTCCGACTCCGGGCGCGAGCACCCGAGCTTCCTCATCATCGACGAGATGAATCGCGCCGACCTGGCCCGCGTGTTCGGCGAGATGTACTTCCTGCTCGAGTACCGCGACCGCACGGTCCTGCCCCAGTACAGCCCCGACACCTCGTTCCGGTTGCCGCGCAACCTGTTCATCATCGGCACCATGAACACCGCCGACCGGTCGATCGCCATGGTCGACGCGGCCATCCGGCGTCGGTTCGCGTTCATGGAACTCCACCCGGACACCCCGCCGGTCGCGGGCGTGCTGCGGCGACACCTCGAGGCCCGCGGCGTGACCACCGAGCCCGCGGACCTGCTGGAGGCGCTCAACTCCGAGATCGACGACTCGGACCGCGACCTGCGGATCGGGCCGTCGTACTTCATGAAGGACCGGGCCACCGCACCCGGCGGGCTCGAGGCGATCTGGCGGTACGACCTCCTCCCGCTGCTCGAGGAGCACTACTACGGACGCCTGTCCCGCGCCGAGGTCCACGAACGCTTCGGGCTCGCGACCCTGCGTCGGAAGATCGGCCGGGCGTGATCCCCGCCTCGGCGGGCTCCGCGGCGTCGGAGACCATCGAGTTCGACGAGTTCGACCGCCGGGGCCGGCTCGTCACCCTGAGCTGGGAGGGCGCGCAGCACCTGTCCCAGACCGGGTTGGTCGAGGTGCTGCCCGCCGGCCGGGACACGTGGCGGCTGATCCCGTGCGGCAGCGTCGGCTCGGTCCGCGTCGAGGGCCTGTCCGTCCGGGTCCTGCCCGCGGCCAACCTGGGCCTGACGCAGCTGTTCTTCCTGCTCGACCACGCGGCCGACAACGCGTTCCTCCCGTCGGCCGTCCAGGCGAGGGACGACGACGAGCTGTGGGTCTCCGTGGCCGAGTCCATGGCCGCGTTGGCACACCAGGCCCTGTCGTCCGGTCTGCTGCGCGGGTACCGCAGGGTCGACGAGGCGCTGACCACCGTGCGCGGCCGGATCCGTCTGGGTGACCAGATCCGCCGACACCCGGGCATGACCATCCCCCTGGAGGTCACCTACTCGGAGTTCACCCCCGATATCGCGGAGAACCGCATCCTGCGCACCGCCGCGCACCGTCTGCAGTTCCTCCCCGACCTGCCGGACGCCACCCGGCGGCGGTTGGCGATGGTCGACGCCCGGCTGGCGGACGCCACGCTCATCGGCCAGGGCGCCCCGGTCCCCACCTGGACACGAACCCGGCTCAACGCGCGGTTCCAGAATGCGCTCGCCCTGGCCGACCGGATCGTGCGCCGCATCTCGGTTGAGGTGGAGGACGGCCACGCGGCGTCGGCGGCGTTCGTCACCGAGATGCCGGCGTTGTTCGAGCGCTTCGTGGAGGCCGAGCTGACCGCCGCCCTCGACGGCTGTGGTGGACGGGTGCTGCAGAACCCCGTCGTCCATCTGGACTCCGGGATCGAAGAGAGTAAAGCCGACCAGGGTGAGGCAGACGAGGGAGGCGCCGGGGACAGGGCCGTCGCCGGAAGTGGCCGCCACAGCGCTCCCGCCACCGAGGGTGACCACATCTCCGTGCCCACCGGGCTCGTGTACGAGGTCGACGGCGAGCCGGTCACCACCTTCGTTCCCACCTATCCCACAGACCGCCGCGCCCGCGCCGCCGAGCACTACCGCCTGCTGGCGGCCTGCACCGCGCTCGGGGTGGACCGCGCGTACCTGGTGTACCCGGCCCAACGCCGGAACGACGCGCCGCAGCCCCGGCGGATCGTGCACACCGACATCTCGATCGTCGAATACCCGGTGGATCTCTCGATGGGGCCCGCCGAGGCCCGCAGGACTATCGTCGAGTTATCGGCACAGGCCCGCGAGCTCGCGGCCCCGTCTGCCGCCCGACATCGCACCGGAGGGAGACGCCACGCCAGATGAGTCAATCAGATGATCCGGCACGCAAGATCGTCGTCAACCTCGCCCTGGTCGCGGTGGGGACGGTCGGCGCCTACCGGGGAGCCTATGAGCTGCTCGCGCAGCAGGCCAGGATCGCCCGCCGTGTGATTCCCAAACCCACCTCGTGGCCCTTCGACGGCGACGGCCTCTACCGGCCCGGTGCCGAGACCTCCGAGCCGTGGCGGCCCGGGATGACGTGCGACGTCCACCTGATGATCTTCGGGGACTCGCTGGCGGCCGGTCTCGGCGCGGCCGACGCCGGGCGGGTGCCCGGGGTGTTGCTCGCCCGTGGCCTCGCCGAGGAGTCCCGGTGGGACGTGAGGTTGAGCAGCAAGGCGATCGTCGGCGCCACCTCCAAGGGGTTGGCCGGGCAGATCGACGCCGTTCGGGTGACCGGCGGAAAGCCTGACATCTCCGTCATCCTCATCGGCGGCAACGACATCACCGCACGCAACTCGATCGGCCCCTCCGCCCGGCGCGTGGGCGAGGCGGTCAGTGACCTCCGCGAGATCGGATCGAGCGTCGTGGTGGGGACCTGCCCCGATCTCGGGACGATCAAGCCCGTACCCCAACCGCTCCGGACCGTCATGGCCACGCTCAGCCGCAGATTGGCGGCCGCTCAGACCGTGCAGGTGCACAAGGCCGGTGGGACACCGGTGTTCCTCGCCGAAGCACTGGCACCGGAGTTCCACGCCCGCGCCGACAGCCTGTTCTCCCCCGACCGGTTCCACCCCAACTCCGACGGCTACGAGCTCATGGCCGGGCTGCTCCTGCCGGCCGTGTGCGTGGCGCTCGGCGTGTGGGACGAGATCCCGGAGAACCGGCCGCCCGCCGACGCCGCGGAGGCCGAGGCCTCGCTCGAGGCGGCAGAGGACGCGATCGAGGGCGCGTCCGACGAGGCCCGCGACACGGTCGTCGCCCGTCTGACCAAGCGCCTCACAGACTTCGTCCGCACCCACGAGGACGCGGACGACACCGACGAGAACACGTACCTGCATAATGAGGACGTGGACGGCGACCCCGAGAGCACGGGCGATGCCCGCGAAGCTGCGGACACCCTCCGCCGCCGGAGCCGGATCCTGCGTGTGACCCGCTCCACGCGGGACCAGTCGGACTCGGATCTCCCGATTGACCACACATAGCACTCACCTGCAACGAAGGAGCCTTCCATGCCGGAAGCCGTGATCGTCTCGTACGCCCGTTCCCCCATCGGGCGCGCCAACAAGGGATCCCTCGTGGGTATCCGCTCGGATGACCTCGCCGCACAGATGGTCAAGGCCGCGCTGGACAAGGTCCCGTCGCTCGACCCCACCCAGATCGACGACCTCATGCTGGGCTGTGGCCTGCCGGGTGGCGAGCAGGGCTTCAACATGGGCCGTGTCGTCTCCGTCCTCGCCGGTCTGGACACCGTCCCCGGCACCACGGTCAACCGCTACTGCTCGTCCTCGCTGCAGACCACCCGCATGGCGCTGCACGCGATCAAGGCCGGCGAGGGCGACGTGTTCATCTCGGCCGGTGTCGAGACCGTGACCAACTTCGCCAAGGGCACCTCCGACCACTGGCCGGACACCCACAACCCGATCTTCGCCGACGCCGAGGCCCGCACCGGCACCCGCGCCGAGGGTGGCGCCGAGACGTGGACCGATCCGCGTGAGAACAACCAGCTCCCGGACGTCTACATCCCGATGGGCCAGACCGCCGAGAACGTCGCGCAGATGACCGGCATCACCCGCGAGGAGCAGGACCACTGGGGCGTGCGCTCGCAGACCCGCGCGGTCGCCGCCGTCGAGAACGGTCACTTCGCCAACGAGATCACCCCGGTCACCATGCCCGACGGCACCGTGGTTTCCACCGACGACGGCCCGCGGCCCGGCACCACCTACGAGAAGATCTCGCAGCTCAAGCCGGTCTTCCGCCCGGATGGCACCATCGCCGCCGGCAACTGCTGCCCGCTCAACGACGGCGCCGCCGCGCTCGTCATCATGAGCGATACCAAGGCCAAGGAGCTCGGCCTCACCCCGCTCGCGCGCGTGGTGTCCACCGGCGTCTCGGGCCTGTCCCCCGAGATCATGGGCCTCGGCCCGATCCAGGCCGTCAAGAACGCCCTGAAGATCGCCGGCAAGTCGGTCTCCGATATCGACCTGTTCGAGATCAACGAGGCGTTCGCCGTCCAGGTCCTCGGTTCCGCCCGCGAGCTCGGGATCGAAGAGGACAAGCTCAACATCAACGGTGGCGCCATCGCGCTGGGCCATCCGTTCGGCATGACGGGCGCCCGCATCACCGCCTCACTCATCAACAACCTGCAGGCCGCGGACAAGCAGTTCGGCGTCGAGACCATGTGTGTCGGCGGCGGCCAGGGCATGGCGATGGTGCTCGAGCGCCTCAGCTGATCCCCGCCCGCGCGGCCTGACCGGCGTCCAGCGGCCCGGCGTCCAGCGACCCGGCGTCGAAAAGAGCGTTCCGAACCCGTTTCCCAAGAGGGCGGTGTTCGGAACGTTCTTTTCGTCGGCCCTCGGCTCTCGGTCGCCATCCACTTGCCCCGCCGAGTGGTCGCAATGACGACTCTTCTGCCTCGGTATCCTGGGAAAACGTCCTGGGAGAACACGAACAGCTGTGACCTCGCGGCAGAAGGCTGCGCCCGGCACGCTCTGGCCGCTCCGGCGCCGGAACTGGACCCACCCGCTCTGCCTACGCGTCCCGGCCCGCCCCCTCCGCCCTCACGTCCCGGCCGGCTGCACACTCCGCCGAAATAGCAGCTGCCCCGACCCCCTGGTGAGGGTCGGGGCAGACGGGCCGGGGCCGCGTGGGCCGGAGCCAGAGCGACCGGGCGACGCTACTGCTCGCGCTGATCAGTCGCGGAAGTAGCTCATCAGGCGGAGGATCTCGATGTACAGCCAGACCAGGGTGACGGTCAGGCCGAGCGCGACGCCCCACGCCATCTTGTTGGGGGCGCCGGCGCGCACGAGGCGGTCGGCGTTGTCGAAGTCCAGCAGGAAGCTGAACGCGGCGAGGCCGATGCACAGGAGGCAGAAGCCGATCGCGATGGGGCCACCGTCGTACAGCGGGTTCGAGCCGCCGGTGAAGAAGCTCAGCAGGATGCTGCCAAGTGCCGCGAACAGCACGCCCACGATGGCGGCGGTGAGGAAGCGCGTGAACTTGGGGGTCACGCGCACGGCGCCGGTCTTGTAGACGAACAGCATGCCAACGAACACACCGATGGTGCCGAGGATCGCCGCGCCGACAGCACCCAGGACGCCACCGCCCTGCAGGTCAGCGGTGAACAGGTAGGTGGCCGCACCGACGAACAGGCCCTCGAGGGCGCCGTAGGTCAGGGTGATCGGCGCCGAATCCATCTTGCGGCCGAACGTGGCGATGAGCACCACGACCAGACCGCCGATACCGCCGATGAGCAGCAGCGGGAAGAGCAGGCCGGGGTTGATGCTGATCATGTAGAACGCGATCACGCCCACGATGCTGAGCAGACCCAGGGTCGTGGCGGTCTTGGTGACGACGTCGTCGATCGTCATGGGCCGCGTGTCCGTGTCGAACTGCGGATGCGCCTGTGGGGCACCGTAGCCGGCCTGGGCGCCGAAGCCCTGCTGGCCGTACTGGCCCTGCTGGAAGCCCGCGCGTCCGGCACCACCGAGGTGGGTGGCGCCGCGGGCGCTGTCCTGGGACAGGGAACTGAAGACCGGATTGCTGCTCGTGCGCATCGAGGTCCCTTCGGATTGTCGGGGAAGGTCGTTGATCGAGAGTCCCCGCCGGGTCACCGACGAATCACTCGTACTGGTCAACGCTTGGGCCCACCTGTGTGTTCCCCGCGTCGACCCCCATCCTGCCCGACTGGTCGGACGTCCATCACACCAGCCCGCTAAAGATATGTCGTTGACACTCTTTGAGATGTCGCGGATACTCTATGACAGACGCGCGCCGACCGGGCGCCCAGGACGTGAAGGAGTCGGCGATGCACACCAGCGACGAACACCAACCGGGCGACTTCGGCCCCCCGGGAGCATGGAACCGGGGCGGACACCCCCGGCATGGCGGCCGCCCCGGCCGCC